>JAWSUE010000005.1 GCA_033549065.1 Bacillota bacterium | reverse complement strand
CTCACGGGGGCTTATTGAATCGTTTTTTTCATTTGCTTTATTACCACCACTTACTTCGTTCAGCATCTTTGATGCAGCCATGGAATGCAGGGTAGGTTTTCCTGAAGCAGCATCCCGGATCGCATTGACCAGGTCTGCAGCTGAAATATCTTTTAAAAGGTACGACAGCGCACCGGCTTTTATTGCCGGTAGAACCAGGTCATCTTCAGCCTTGCTGGTTAAAATGATTATCTTCGACCCGGGACTTGCCTCAAGACAAAGCTTCGTTCCTTCGATGCCGTCAGTACCGGGCATCATGAGATCCATCAATATGACATCCGGCTTATATCTGGCAGCCATGAGCGCCGCTTCTTCGCCATCAGCAGCTTCTCCGACCAGCTCGATCTCCTCTTCGGTCTCCAGGTAATATTTCAAACCTTTCAGCAGGTAATAAGGTCCGCTAGTTGTAAATTCAGATCATACCCAGGTATGATTTATCTCACTGTTTTTATTATATATGATCGGTCGATCTATGGTAAAATTTAATATGTGCCTCAAAATGCCATATAATTTTTTAATGCCGTGCTGCATCATGAAAGGGAGGATCTTTAATGCAAAAAATCTTTTATCCCGAATCGATTGTCATCATCGGCCTTTCCTCAAAGCCGACCAATATACCGCGCCTGACACTGGAAAACCTGCTGCGCTGGGGATACAGGGGAAGAATATTTGGCGTAAATGCCCGGAGCGAAGATATTCATGTTGACGGTATCAGGATGTTTAAAAACATTGAAGACCTTCCCGAAATACCTGATCTGGCCTACTGCATGATCCCCGCCCCCTTGATTCCGGATATGATGGAACGCTGCGGCAAGTTCGGTATCAGGCGGATGGCTATTCCATCAGGCGGCTTTTCAGAGTTCAGTGAAGAGGGGAAAGCTTTAGCAGATAAACTGGTTTCTATCTCCCGTAATTACGGGATACGCTTTGTAGGGCCTAACAGCGTGACTGTTGCCAATACTGATAACGGGCTCTGCCTGCCATTCGTAGCGCTGCATAAAGCTCCAAAGGGGGAAATGTCGATCATTTCACAGAGCGGTGGCGTGGCATTAACAATGCTGAACTATCTGTTTGATGAAAAGATCGGCCTGGCAAAATTCGCCAGCATCGGAAATAAACTCGACCTTGATGAAGTTGACTTTCTCGAGTATTACGGCAAAGATCCCCAGACTAAGGTTATTTGCCTCTACCTTGAAAGCATCAATCGGGGCAGGAAATTAATTGAAACTGCCGCCGGCATAGATAAACCGATTATTGTTTACAAGGCTAATACGACCCGAGCAGGCAAAGAAGCAGCTATGAGCCATACTGCTGCCTTAAGCAGTGATGAGGCAATAATCGATTCTGCTTTCGAAGAAGCCGGGATAATCCGCATTGATAATTTCCTCGACTTTATTGAAGTAACCAAAGCATTTCATCTGCCGCCGATGAAGGGAAAACGGATCATGGTTATGAGTCCGGCCGGTGGATTTGCAGTTCTGGGCGCTGACTTATGCGAAAAAGCCGGTTTTACATTCGCCGATATGGGCCGGGAGTTCTATGACAGCCTTAAACAGTTCAGCAATGCAGGAGTTATTAACTTTTCCAATCCTCTGGATATGGGTGACATTTATGATCCTAAATTAACCGCATATGTACTTTATTCAGTTATGCATTCCGACCAGGTTGACGGTTCAATTTACATCAGCCAGAGACCTCAGATGCCACAGGGTGATAATATATTCCAGAAAATGTTCCTCACCGACCTTTCCAAAGAAGCCTGGGGTTCTATCCTTTCTGCAGGGAAACCTCTCGGAGTCTGCCTTTTCGGCCCTACCCGTATGATTCAGCAGACAAAACGATATGTTGAGTTCCCTATCTTCAACAGTCCTGAAGAGATGATCACCGCCCTGGCAATCCAGATGAAATATTATGAGCGGAAAAAGCTTTTAGCAGAACAAAAAAATGCTGCTGCACCGGAAAAGATAGATCATATTGCTGCTAAACGCTGGATGCAGGATAAGCAGGGAGATTACGGTGAAGAAGCTTTGGAACTTCTGGCTTCATATGGTATTAAGACGACAGTATCCAGAACAGCGATATCAGCCGCTGAAGCTGTTCTCACCGCAAAAGAAGTTGGACTTCCCGTTGTAATGAAGGTAATCTCACCTGATGCTCTTCATAAGTCTGATGTGGGAGGAGTATTGCTCAACCTCTCCGATAATGAAGAAGTTGCCGAAGGGTTTGAAAATATCCGCAGTAATCTTCAGTCTTTCAAGAAGAATGCTCATTTCGGAGGAGTGAGGATTCAACCAATGGCACCCGAAGGCTATGATATGTTCATCGGTGGCAAACAGGACCCTTCATTCGGACCCGTGATATTTTTCGGAATGGGCGGAATTTTTATCGAGGTTTTTAAGGATACAGCGAATATGATCTGTCCTGCTGAACCCGATAATATCAGGAAAAAACTAAAGAACCTGAAGTCATTCCAGGTTCTTCAAGGTACTCGCGGCAAAGCTGCGGGCGATATTGAATCATTCATCGATCTGGTAGTCAGGGTATCAATGCTGCTCGCCGATTTCCCCGGCATCAGAGAGCTGGATATTAATCCGGTCCGGGTATTTTCTGAAGGGAAGGGATCATTAGCTCTCGATGCCAGGGTCCGGATCGCCATACAATAACTTTTAGTAAATAATCACTTCTCAAGGGTTAATTCCTGCTGTGCCTGATTAACCCTGAGCAGGGTATAATATCAATGCCCTGCTTCTCCAGTCCATCGAGTAAAAGGTTCATACCCAGTGAATCACTGGCAATATGACCAGCGATAACAACATTTATATGATTCTCTTCTGCCTGCTTACGGTGTTTATCACTCATGTGCATACCTACAATTGTTCCTATCCCGGCCTGGGACAGCTTGGCATAGGCATCTTCCGACCCACTGGTCCCACCGGTCATATCAACCAGAACCTTACCGGCCCGTCTCTCCTTGGCGCCTAAGATAATATTCGGACCTACACTGCTTTTTACAGCTTCGGCATATTCGGGAACTTCTTTCAGCAGCTTCAAAACATCGATCAAAGTATCAGGTTTTTCCCGATCAAACATGGTCTGTAAAAAAGCTGTTACCTGGTTATCGGCAACTGTATGAGCACACATCATGGCAATCCCCAGAATTTTAGCAGCATCAATTGCCCGGTTATGGTTGACCGGCATTAAACCTCTTTTCACTTCACTGATTCGTGATGACAGAATTGATTCTGCAACGTTTATAGGGACACCAAAACGAGCCAGAATGTCTTCCTGCAGGTGCATAACATAATGGAGATCTGCCAGTGCTTTACCTTCAGGATGATGAGCCATTATCAAGTCTATTTGTTTATCTTTCCCGGCCAGTCGATCTGCCAGAAGGACTTCACCAACCTCTATATCAACTCCAACCATCATTCTTTTTACCTCTGCATCCGGATCTCCACAAAGAATTCTCGTATCGCTGTACGGATTGGTAAGCGATTCAAGATCAAATTCCTTTTTTTCAGCTTCCTTCAGATCTTCATATTTTTTTCTTGCCTTTTCCAGGGCTGCAGTTACTCCTGCAGGTTCCCTGGGATCTTTTTCGATTCCTTTTTTTACAACATATTCATAAATATCGCAAATCTTCAAGTTTAGCCTCTCCTCTCTATTCTTTATCTGCATATTCAAGAGCTGCCTGAATCATAATGACGACTCAGGAGCTACCTTTTGCCATTTTATACACCTCGTCTACCAGGCGGTCAATTTCACCTTCAGTATTGTAAGGTGAAAGACCAATCCTGACCAAACCGCCAAGGGGTATGAGGCCGAGTCTTTCAACCAACCGGATAGCATAAAAATGACCATCCCAGACAAATATCCCTTTTTCGCCTAAATCTTTTGCTATTTTTTCTGCAGTTAAACCTTTTAAAGAAAAAGATACAGTCGAAGTTCGAGGGTGACCCTGAGGTGGTCCATATACCTTGACTCCATTTACCTGCGACAAATTATTGATCAATTTTCCGGCTAAAGGCTGTTCGTATTGTTCCATAACTTTCATGCCGGCGATAACCATTTCTCTGCGATTATTCTGCTTAGCAGAAAGCTCCGCAGGTTCTGGATTCAGAATTGAACCAAATTTATTGCCTAGATCAGCTATGAACTCCACTGCTTCCGCTGCCCCGGCAATCCCTTCATGGTTTAAGGTCCCCGTTTCAATTTTGCAGGGAATTTTATCATACTGAACCCTCAGTTTATATGCAGGGAGCTTCTCAAACTGGTCACGCCTGCCGTAGAGAACTCCCAGGTGCGGCCCAAAGAACTTATATGCCGAGCAAAGCAGAAAATCTACACCTAAATCTTTCACATCGATCGGACCATGCAGGGCATAGTGGACTGCATCAACCACGGCCAGTGCTCCAGCTTCATGAGCCAACCTGACCATTTCTTTAACATCGCTGACAGTACCCACACCGTTTGATGCATAATTGAATGCAGCAACCAGGGTGTTCTCCGATAATTTAGAACGATAATCTTCCATATCAAGCGTGCAGTTTTCAGGATTAATCTTAACCTCCCTGACCACAAAACCTTTCTCTTCCAAAGCTAACCAAGGCCCGCGGTTTGCTTCATGATCAATTTCAGTAATAATAATTTCCTTTCTTTTACCCGGATTTCTGCCCAGGGCAAAAGCCAGTTGGTACATCAGGTTAGTTGTATTTTGCCCGAAGGCAATCTCATCGGGATCCGACCCCAGAAAATCAGCCAAAGCTGCTCTGGCATTATTGATAATATTATCGCTTTCCATGCTGGTTTTGAAAAAACCTCCGGAGTTGGCATTGCATTTTACGAGATAATTAACCACAGCATCGATTACTCTCTGGGGTACCTGTGTGCCTCCCGGTCCATCGAGATATGCTGCCGGATAGCCATTAACTTTAAGGGCTAAGGCTGGAAACTGGTTTCGCACATAATTTACATCATAATTCATAGGTCACAACCTCTTTCTGCTATAGTTTGATCTCAAGACCGGTACTTAGTTTATGAAAACGACTGCCAAAACTATTCTGCAGTGCAGCTTCCGCTTTAAGTCCACTGCAGTGTCCTGTAAATATTTCAGCTGGATTGATCTCTTTCATTTTTTCCACCGTTGTTTTAATTTTCGGTGCATCCGCACTAAGAAGATGAAAGCCACCGATAACAGCTTTAATCCGATCTACACCGGTAATATTTACGGCAGTCTGAATTATGCTGATGATTCCGGCATGTGAACAACCGGTGAGCACCGCGATGCTGTCGTTAAATAATAAGACCATGGAAAGATCATCTGTTAAAAGATCGGGAACTAACTGGCCTTCATTTAATGTGTAGGTTGACAGGGTAGGCTGATTCTCAAACTCAACACGCCTGGTAATTTCTCCCGTTGTAAGAATCCCGGGCATTATTTTAAGTGGATCAGTTGTAAGGATAAGTTCACCACCCGCAGCTTCCAAGGCACTTCTGTTATGACCGGGGTAGAACCCGATGGACCGCAAACATGGATCAAGAGCAATAGATTGCCTGAAAATATCCGGGTGAGCTACTATGGGCAAACTTTTTTTACCAATTGCCTGCAGAGTTCCAAGCAGCCCGCCTGTATGATCATAGTGACAGTGAGAGAGTATGATATAATCGATGGCTTTTATATCTTTCTTCAGCAGCGCCATATTATGCAGTAAGGAATCGGTTGACTGTCCGGTATCAAACAGGATGGTTTTTGTGTGTTTGCCGGCTGTTACTTCGACCAGGTATGAAGCGCCATGGACAGCAATCATGGCGCTGTCAAATCCGGCGTAATCGTCCATCAAAACTGTTATTTCAACCCTGTCGATTAAACCAAATTTATTTTCATCAGACAGCATCTCCATGGCCTAACTATACCCCCCTAAAATTAAATTCCACAAGCAAGTTTACTCGTCTTATCAGGAGTCTATTCCGCAGTGCATTTTAAACAGGCGGATGCAGGAATCAATATCATAATTATTACGGATTGCAATCTTTTCCATAATCGGCGAACCTCCACCATGCAGACCACCGACCTGGGCCACACCTGAATGGGCACTGCAGAGCATGTCGGAAAGGGTGCGGAACAGTCGATGCTGATCTTCTGCAGATACTCCATCTTTGCGCTTGATATATTTCTCCATCAGATCTCTAGTCTCATCAGCAAAGAATTCATCTTCGTACGGCAGGGTTGCCGGCAAGCCTCCGGCAAGGTCAGCCAGAATTTCATATTCGTGGTAGAGTTTTACACCGGCATGGTAGCGCCCAACATTAGTATATATGATATTGGGGATGTGGGTTCCCGAGTTGGCCGGAGTTGATTTAACCGAGGCAGCTATACCGGCTGCATAAACAAGTTCTCCGGTAGCAATCAGTTCTGAGAGTTTATCTTTAACATGTGAGGCATCACCCACGCCGTTATATTCCGCGGCCAATGCTGATGCTCCAAGGATGAGGTCAGTCATTGCCGGTTTACACCCTGTATAGCTGTGGCGGTGGTAGGTTGCAAAGAGCATGGCCAGTATGCTGGCAAAATATGTTTCGCCGCAGAGGAATACCCTTTCCCATGGGACAAGGACGTCGTCAAATACAGTCATTGAATCGGCAAGGCCAAAGAAATTTTTAGTTTTGATCTGCTTTCGCTCCCTGGGGGTGGTAATCCTGACTACCTGTTTTATACCGGGAGTATCAGCCGGCATTGAAAAGGCTACTGCCCAGTCAGCATCTTTATCCGTCATAAGGCGGGTTGGAACAGCTACGATTTCATCCGAAAAAGGAGCATTCGAGTTATGTGCCTTACAGCCCCGGACAACTATCCCTTCTTTTTTCTTTTCAATAACCCGCAAATAGAGATCCGGGTCGCTTTGCTCAAAAGGACGTTTGGATCTATCACCTTTCACATCAGATTGAGCGCAATTGCCAACAAGATCATTGGCTTGAAAATACTTCATAAATTCGACAAAACGGGGATAATATTCTGTTCCAAAGGCATCATCGCAATCTTTTGTAACGACCGATATGGCATTCAGGGCATCAATGCCCATGCAGCGCTGAATGCATCCCCCCGCTTTCCGGCATAACTGCCTGGTGAGCTCCTGTTTTTTCAAAAGGTCATCTGAACTCTGGTGGATATGGCACAGGCGGTGGATCTTTTCCCCGGTCAAGTGTGACTCAGCTGTTATTAAACTTTTCAGGGAAGGATCATTTGCTTTCTCAAAACTGTCGGCGATCAAATCCAGACCTGGCTTTAACCGGTGATCGTCACGGCCTATGCATTCTCCACCCATGAAAATATTTTTATTCAACCTGTACATTCTTTCCCTATATTCTTCTGCACTTTTTATGGTCATTAACGGAAATCACTTCCTTTCGGTAAGAACTTGTAATGCACCTTTATTTGATTGCAATGATATCCATCTCGACTTCAAAGTTTCCTGGAAGCTGCTTAACAGCAACACAGGTCCTGGCAGGTTGTTCAGACGTGAAGTAGGTTTTGTAAACTTCATTCATATCAGAGAAATCAGCCATATCTGTTAAAAAAACACCCGCTTTGACCACATTATCAAGACTGCTGCCGGCACCTTCGAGAATCATCTTGATGTTTTCGAGAACTCTTGCCGTTGCTCGTTTAATGTCACCCCGGACAGCTTCCCCGGTTTTTGGATCAACCGGTACAGTGCCGGAAAGAAACAGCATCTCCCCCACTTCAACAGCATGCGAATAGGGGCCGGCCTTACTGATTCCTTCAATATCAATACATTTTTTCTCCATTTTAACTGCCTCCCAAATGACTGAAATTTGTCTAAATATGCTTTCAAAGATGTGTAGTCTAATTATTTCCATTTAGTTAATCAAACTCCTGCAAAAATATCAGATATGATCAGCGCGCTTGCCGTTATATCTATCTTGATGCGGGGCATATCGGCCAAAATGCTGCCCTGGCTGCAGTCTCCTGCGGGCTTGGTTCATGCCAGGTAGGGGCATTCTTTGACGATGAAGTAAACCTTATAATCGATGTTGACGGTGTCAACGAAACTGCAGTTTATATGGCAGCCATCGGAGAAATAATATAAAAGTGGCGCCCCATCTTCACGGAACACCACTTTTCCGGATCCATGTATGTTAAATTATTATCAGCTTCCGAGATAATACTCCTGACCGCCGATTACCAAGACAACTTCTCCGGTATTAACGGTGACAGTTTCCCAGAATTGATCGGGATCTTTTTCAATGCGCAGCTGCCATCTTTCCGGCAAATCAGGATCCTGGCTTGCCGCCTCACCCTTGATCATTACTGCATCAACATCGTTTAGTGAGTAATTACCCGGCAAATTATCTGCATCCAATATAGCATAGATTAGCCACTGTTTGCCGATCTCATCGGGTACGATATAAAGGTCTTTTAACCAGTAAAGATCTCCGGACGGTTTTTCAACAGCCACGCCACCATCCACAACCAGTTCCATGGTATACTCAGGCCATTCTTCATCTTCAAGGAAATAAGCCTGATCTGGATCATCAACAGCCTGCTTCAAGGTCAGTCCGTTTTTCAGCGCTTCACTATAATGAATCATGACCGGATCTGTATCACCCTGAATAAGCACAATAACCCAAACATCGCGGAAGTTTTCCAGGGCTTCCCTTATTTTAGCCACTGTTGCGTTGTAGAGAGTATAATCAGGGGTGGGATATGGGGCAGTATCTTCAACCGCTTTAGAATAATCGATCCTTACTATATCTCCTCCGGCATTCTCGTAATATACATCAGTTACAATATAGCTTGCTGCAAATACCGTGCCGGACAGGCAAAGAATCAGAAATGCTGCAGCAAAAAGCAAACCGATTGCTTTAAAATATTTTCTCACATTTATCACCTCCCCGGTATATTCATCATCCAAATTACCGTAAACAGGTATTACCAGAGCCAGGAACCATCAAGCATTACCCTGACATCAGCAGGTTTAATGTTCGGTTGGACAGTACCAATGATTTTTACCCGCCAGATGTTGTTATTCTCTCCGCCGCGGACAGCCGGTATGCTTTTCACCGTAACAGCATCAATGTTATCGAGCGTTCTACCCAGGTACGCTTCTCCCAGCCTGGTTTCATCAATCGTGACATTTACAAAGAAACAATTTGCTATTTCCGACCAGGGTTCAGTAACAGTCATCCATTCAGGAAATTCAAGCGGAATGGGAGCCCTCAGTGCCACCCTGATTCCATCCATGTACATTTCATAGGAAGGCTGAGGCATTGCCGACACATGATATGCTGAATTGCTCAAAGCCTGCTGAAATGTCAGTCCGTCATCAACTGCTTTACTGTAATCAATTTTTGTTCCGCCCTTTGTCTCCACGTATACTTTCCTGTGGTTTGAAAGCGCATCCTGAATACCTTCAACCGCAGCATTATAAAGTTTATCCCCCAGCGGTTGCGTAGCATCGAAAACTGCCTGTTCATAATCAACAATTATATACTTTAAATCAGACCGCTGAAAAAGGACATACTTGGGATCTGAGTCTGCTGCAAATGCTGTTGCGGAGAAAAGAAAAAGGAGTACAACTATAAAAATGACAACGCTGGCATACTTTTTGAAATAAAGCATAATACTTTTCTCCCTTCTTTAATATTTTCAAAAGGCTATATATATACTCCACTACCCCTCCCTTTTATAAAAATACAATTTTTATAAAAACAGACGGCTTCTCTTATAAACCGTCGATAAACCAGTAATTTCTAGAGCTTGCGGATAATAATTTCAACTTCCTGTATTCTGCTTTCATCATTTTTATCGGTAATTACCAGTATGATTGTATCTCCTTCCCGATAATCGCTGAAAACGGTTTCCCACCGATCATACAGGCCATTGTAGGCAAGATTTTCCCCATTTGCTGTAACAGAGCCGGCGTCAACTCCATCTTTCAGAAATATCCAGACATAAGTCAAGTCGAATATATCTAAGACAGCAACAGATCTCTCCATATCGATAAGATCAGCAGCTGGTTGTCTGTTCAGGTTGAAAATTTGGTCTCGGTAAGTAAACGCAAGAACACTGAGGATTAATGCAAGCACAATAAAGAAGAGCAGTATTTGCCTCTTTAGTACCTTTTGTTTTTTCTTTTTCTCCCTGGCACTTTCCAATCTACTCATTGGAAGCCAACACCTTCTTCTCTTTTATTAAATATATAGAAGGTATATTATTATATCAATTTTCTGTTATTCCTGTCAACACCAATTTACGATGATAATCACTTTTTTTCAAATACTTGGTAAATAAAGCTGCCCTTTCACCTTTTTCCGGTTATAATAGGTACAATGATTCCTTTCTATCTAACAGAACTTCGATTATTCTAAATTAAGGCAGGTGTTTCAAATGATCTCCGGAATCTATGCTCCGGTTACGACTCCTTTTGATACCGCAGGCAATATTTACTGGGAAAAAATGGCTGACAATATGCATTGGTATTCAGAAAGCCCTCTTGAAGGCTTAGTCGCTGCGGGGACAAATGGAGAAGCCGCACTTCTCGATGTTAATGAAAAAACTAAATTATATTCATTTATCAGGGAAAAACTAACTCCGGGGAAAAAGTTGATCGTGGGAACAGGTTGTGAGTCAACCAGGGAAACTATTAAATTGAATAGGGAAGCATATAAATGCGGAGCTGATGCAGTACTGGTTTTAAATCCCAGCTATTTTAAGAACAACCTTGATGAAGATACACTGGCAAACCATTACCAGATAGTTGCAGATAGTTCTCCTTTACCGGTGATATTATATAACATGCCCCGCAATACCAACCTGAACCTAAGTTCAAAGCTGGTGATCAAACTTGCTGAACACCCCAATATTATCGGCATAAAGGATAGTTCGGGCAATTTAACCCAGATTGGAGAAATTATCAAAAACTGCAGGCATGATTTCGCAGTTTTTGCCGGTTCAGCAAGCTTTCTTTTGCCTGCTCTTATCATGGGAGCAAAAGGGGGTACTCTTGCCCTGGCTAATATTATGCCCCGCCAGTGTTGTGAAATATACCGCTTATATAAGTCCGGAAATATTGAGCAGGCCAGAAAGATACAGTTATCGCTGCTGAAAATAAATAATGCGGTAACTGCCCGCTGGGGTGCAGCCGGCTTAAAAGCAGCGCTCGATCTGATCGGACTTTATGGTGGCCCCCCGCGCCTTCCCCTGCTTCCCCTTAGTGAACCTTCAATAACAACTTTGGGAAGAATCATGGCTGAACTGGGTTTATGCAGCCAAACTGACCCTAGAGGAAATTAAAAAGGTTGTTTGCCCGCCAGATAAACACCAGAAAATTTTCCCACCAGTTACCCGGGTCGGTTTCTCCCGGACCACCCTGTCCGTTTGACTCATCACCAGGCGGTGGTTCGGTTCCGTTATCATCCCCGGGAGGGGTCGGCGGAACTTCATCGTCATCCGGAGGCTCTCCGCCGTCATCCGGTGGATCCTCTCCGGGATCAGGTTCTTCATCTACCGGATCCTCGGGTTCCTCAATCTCATCATCCAGTTCATCGGGATCAAGCTCAGGGATGAGGTGAAAATCACAGGTTAACCGGGGTGCATGTTTTTCAATGAAATAGTCGTACCTCACACTGTCAGCTGCCCGGCAAAGTTCGGTAGGCCGGAGTCCGGAAACCGAGCACACTTCCAAACGGACAATTCCCGATGGCCGGATAAATTCTCTTACCTCCAGCGTCTGAAAAGCATCGAGAAATACCTCCCTTAAAAACGCCGTGGAATAGCGCCAACCCTGTTGAATGCCTCCCATTTTCGGTTCATCAAATCCCATCCAGAATGAAGCAACCAGGTTTGGCGTGTAGGCTACGAGGTAAACATCTTTCCAGTTTTCAGTTGTTCCTGTTTTTGCCGCTACAGGACGGTCAATCTGTAAAGCCCTGCCCAGGTATAGACGGACAAAATCCTGTAAAATATCGTTGACCAGGAAAGCTGCCTGGGGACTGAGCACCTGCTGTGGATTGATTCTGTTTTCGTACAGCACAGCGCCATGGCGATCTTCAATTTTCTCTATGGTATACAGATCAACCTTGATCCCTTCATTGGCTAAAACACTGTAAGCCTGGGCCATATCGATAGCGCTCACACCGTAGGTAAAACCACCAAGCGTGAGGGCCAGGTTATCAATCTCGGAAGGGTCAATAGTTGATATGCCCATCCGCTGGGCATAGCTGACTCCCACCCGGGGTCCCAGCTGTTGAAATGCGCGAACTGCCGGAACATTATAAGAAAAATAAAGAGCCTCCCGGGCTGATATCATTCCCCTGAACCGGTTATCGAAGTTTTTGGGCTGCCAGCCCTGTGGACCGGTAAAGGGGGAATCATCAAGGGTTGAACCGGCACCGGCAAGAGTACCTTCTTCAAAGGCCGGAGCGTAAGTGATAATCGGTTTTATTGCCGATCCAGGCTGGCGCAGAGCAGCAAACCTCAATACTTCATCGGTTTTCTTGCTGTATTCCCTGCCTCCGCCAAGGGCTCTTATCTGACCGGTAGTCGGATCGGCAACAACTATTGCTGCCTGTGGTTGGGGTATACCACCTTCCTCATCGACAAGTTCCTGAAGTTGAGTCCGGCTAAGATCGCGTCCGGGAGGGAGAGCAGCCACAGCTTCTCTAACTGCCGGCATACTGTAATAGGCAGTGGTAGGATATAATTCCGTTCTGCCCAACACTTCCTCAACATGAGACTGCAGTTCAGGATCCAATGTTGTAAAAATACGCAGCCCCCCTGTATATATAGCCCGATAGGCTTCTTCACGGGAACCGATACCGGGAACGTCACTCAGGATACGAATTAACTCATGATGAACAACATAGTCGACAAAATGCGGATACGGATATTCACGATCGGGAGGTTCACTGTAAAACAGCTCCTGCCTTAATGCATTTTCATATTCTGCTGATGAAATAAAGTTAAGCCTGTGCATGCTTGATAAAATAAGCTGCATTCTTGATTCAGCTTCAGCTTCACCATCGATGGGGTTGTAGTAATTGGGTGAACGAACCGCACCGGCCAGCATTGCTGCCTCAGGCAGGTTTAACTCCTGTACACTTTTCCCGAAATAGGTCTGTGCAGCGGCTTCAACGCCGTACGCACCGTTACCGAAATAAATACGATTAAGATACATCTCCAGGATCTCTTCTTTACCGAAACTGCGTTCCAGTTGAATAGCCAGCCAGATCTCCTGTATTTTTCGTTGATATGTAGTTTCCGTACTTAAAAAAGCGTTTTGGGCAAGCTGCTGTGATATAGTGCTGGCTCCCTGAACTATACTCCCGGCTCTGAGATTTACCATTGCAGCCCTGATGCTCCCAATGATATCAAAACCGAAGTGGCTGTAGAATCGTTCATCTTCAATAGCAATAAAAGCATTCCGGACATGTTCCGGTATTTCATTAAGACTGACCACAATACGGTTCTGTTCCTCATGAAGGGCAGTAATCTCTCTTCCATCGCGGTCATAAATATATGATGTTTCCACTGTTGCCAGTCGGGATAGATCAAAGGGAGGTGCTTCGTTAACATAGTTAACCACGACTGCAGCTGCAGCTCCTCCGGCAATGATCAGTAACACAATCATTAATGTTAAGAATATTTTCAGGACCGACCCAAAACCAAGGCTGGATCCTTTTTTTCGTATAGAAGTTTCTGTTTTATTAAAATCCAAAGGGCGTTTCTTTTCTGCCATATATTTTTACCTCCTGTATAGTTAAAGCCGGTACTACAGAAGAACCTCGTTTTGCATGCCGCTGCGTATTAGCATTCATCCAGCTAACTATCATCTGCTGTGCAAAAGAGGTTTACCTGATTATTATATCACACCCAGGTTGAGGTACTACTTAACTGACAATTTCTCAAAATCTAAAGTTCCCCTGCAATCATGTCTCATTTTTGATAATTATAACCTTGAAAATTTACAGTACTTTATCATTTACCTATATTTATAAGTATTAATCTTTGCCTTTTTCTTGGCATTGTTTTTGCATAATATTTTAACAGGTAAATATATACCGATAGGGGAGGAGCCAGTCAAATATGGATCGTGAATCAGTTATTCAGGAAAGCTCACGTATTATCGATATTATTTTGAAAGATGAACTGACAAAAGAAGAAAAGGACCGCGTAGTATCAGATTCGGTAACAAACTATGCGGAGTATGTCAATCCAGCCATCTTGAGCGCCCGCAAGTCTGTTTCATCAGACTATTCTTTCGTTGAGTGGGAAGATGAAGGAGCCATATTCCGCGATACCCACGGGGTTGAATTTATCGATTGCCTTGGCGGATTCGGTATTTATATGCTTGGTCACAGAAACCCCAGAGTAGTTGAGGTGGTTCAGGCCCAGCTAAACCGCTATGCCCTGCACAGCCAGGAACTTGTCGAACCGCTGCGTGGTTACCTGTCGAAGCTGGTGGCCATGATCACCCCCGGTGATCTGCAGTATTCTTTCATCTGCAACGGCGGAGCTGAAGCAGTTGAGATGGCTTTAAAGCTGGCCCGCCTTGCATCGGGTAAAACCTGGTTTATTTCAACGGTTAACGCTTTTCACGGAAAATCTATGGGGGCAGTCTCGGCAACTGGCAAAGGAGTATACCGTAAGCCTTATATTCCCCTTATTCCAGGTTTTCAACATGTAGAATACGCTGACGCCGATGCTGTGGAAAAAGCTATACGCAACCTGATTGCCGTCGGAGAATCGGTAGCCGGGGTTATCGTTGAACCGATCCAGGGTGAAGCGGGAATTATTGTTCCTCCTACTGACTACCTTCCAGCCCTAAGGGATATATGCGATCGATACGGGGTCTATCTAATCACCGATGAAATCCAGACCGGTATGGGCCGAACAGGTACCCTGTGGGCCGTGGAACAGGTTGACGTTGTTCCAGATATTCTGATCATGGGTAAAGCATTTGGTGGTGGGGTAATGCCGATTACCGGAATAGTTGCCCGTCCGCATCTCTGGGAAAATATGCTGGAGAACCCCTGGATCCTCGGATCACCAACATTCGGAGGCAACCCCCTGAGCTGTTCGGCCGCTATTGCTGCCATAAAGTATACGGTAGAACTGGATGTACCGCAAATGGCTAAAGATAAAGGGGATTATATCCTGGAAAAATTAAATAATATGACATCGAAATACCCGGTATTGAAAGCGGTCAGAGGCAAAGGCCTGCTGATCGGAATGGAGTTTCCATCTGATGAAACAGGCTTTGCCCTGGCCAAAGGTTTATTTGACCAGCGTGTCCTGGTCGGAGGAACTCTTAACAATGCCCGGGTTATCCGGATCGAACCGCCTGCTGTAATATCTTACGAGCAAATCGACATAGTGCTTGCAGCACTGGAAAGAACTCTCGATCAGTTAAGCAAACATTAATTCCTACTTATAGCTTAAGAGGCTGCCTCATACATGGGGCAGCCTCTTTGTTTAAACTATTTAGAGCTTTTTATTCCTTAACATCAAATAGTGAAAGAAATACCTCTACAAGTTCCGGATCAAATTGTGACCCGGCGCACCTACGGATCTCTTCCAGAGCCTCTGAAGAAGATACCGCCTTGCTGTAGGGTCGATCATTTGTCATCGCATCATAAGCATCAACAATCCCCAATATACGGCACTCTACTGGTATCTCATTGCCCTCTAACTTCAAGGGATACCCTTTCCCATCCCACCGTTCATGGTGCTTCAAAATCAGATCGGCCACCCCGGAAAGATCGGGAGAGGTAATCGCAATACGGTAACCTTTTTCAGGATGAAGGCGCATAACCTTCCACTCTTCCTTGCTGAGAGTTCCTTCCTTGAACAGGATACTGTCAGGAATACCGACTTTTCCGAGGTCATGGACCTGGGCAAGAAGGGCAAGATCGGAAAGCTGCCTGGAGGAAAGATTTACCCTTTCCCCAATACTGAGACAGAGATCAGAAACACGTTGAGTATGCCCCTCAGTAACATAATCTCTTTCAGACAGGGCAGCCAACAGCGCTTCAACCGTTTTTGTCCGTACCCGGTTGCTCCGGTAAAGTTTATCACGGTACATCAGGTCATCCGATTCCTTAAAAATATCGAGCAGAGAGGTTTTTCTGTCTTCGGCTGTGGCAACACCAATTGAGAGCCCCAGGGGTAGATCCTCATGTTCACGGTTATACCGTTCTACACTTCTCCTGATCCGGGCTGCTACTTTTTCGCCGGTATCTTCATCGGTTTTCGGCAGGATGGCTGTAAACTCATCACCCCCGATCCGGGCCAGAACATCTGATTCACGTATTGACTGCTTCAAGATCCCGGCAGCCACTTTCAGCAGCTCATCTCCTACAGTATGCCCCAGGGTGTCATTGACAAGCTTAAGGTCATCAAGGTCGGCAGATATCATCGTTATCGGATAATCTCGGCTTCTGCTCAGACGATTAAGTTCTTCTTCAAAGTAAGTTCTGTTATGCAAGCCGGTAAGCTGATCATGCATACTCATATATTTCAGTTTTTCTTCAAACTCAATTCTTTCTGTAATATCCCTGGCCAGACCCCTGAAACCGGTAATATAACCCTGCTTGTCACGAATAGGTGATATGGACAGCTCACCAACAGCCCTACTCCCATCTTTGCGCCTCAGATCAAGGATAAAACCCCGATCAGATTTTCCTGACATATATACCTTGTTAAATGTCCGATATACTGTCTCTGGGTCCTGGTAAAGATCTTTATAGCTTTTACCGATCAATTCATCCCGGCTGTAGCCGAGCATGCGAAGTGTTGATTGATTGCAATTTACAAAGATCCCATTTAAATCAACCTCGTAGTAAGCCTCTTCTATTGTATCGAGAATTTCCCTATACCTTGCCTCGCTTTCTTTTAAAAGCTGGTAGGCTTTCGTGTAATCGGTTATATCCTCGCCGATACAAACATACTCCCGGGTCTCTCCCGACGGTTTAAAAACAGCCCGGTTAGTCCATCTTAACCAACGTTCATTTCCCTCGTAGTTTATATTCGAATGTTCATGTGTTGCTATAGGGTTTTCTCTGGTCAAGGAAGAAAAATGATTGACAACCTGTCTGTAGTTTTCCGTCGGCACGAAATCGGATAGTTTCATCCCGATTATTTCTCCGGCTGATTTACCCATAAAATTGCAGTATGCATTATTGGCAAAGGTAAACCGGTAATCAGGGGACAGCCTGGTCACCAGGGCCGGGATATCTTCTGCAATTGTCCGATACCACTCACTGCTTTCTTCAAGACGTTTCTCCGCCTGTTTCAGTTCCAGAGCATTTGCCGTTACTGAAGCAAATGGAAGCAGCAACTGATAAGAGCAGGACATCTCTACTTCCCTTCCAGCTAGCATTACAGACCCGATAACCTGCTCATCATAAATCAGAGAGACAGCAATATAAGAATCAATTGAGAGAAGTTTTTCTATAGCGGTGCTTATTTTAGGGAGAGCCAAACCGAAAGCAGTTTCAGAAAGACGTTGATACTTTCTTAATCTTTTTTCCTTCATCTTCCTTTGTTTCTCTTCGTCTATAGGAATAGCCAGTCCGACAATATTCCGGCCGAGCAATTTAACCAGTTGATCGTTGGTTTGTTCAGAAAGGCTAGTCTGGCAGCAAAAAAGTCCAGTCTTCTCATCATTGCAGATAATTAGAAAAACCGCCCTGGCCCCGGTAATTGCTTTAAAGTTCCTGACTATGAAAGAATAAAGGTCTTTATCCCTGAGCCGGGTTAACCCATTGGAATAACTGCTGATAGCCGACAAAATCCAGCCGGAATCATCCATAGCGGGATCATAATCAACTTCAAAATTAATTACATCGAGCTGAGACAAATTTATCTGCTTTTTAGGGATCTTCATAAACTGCCCTCAATTCAAATTCACATATTAAATATTGCTGAATGGGGTGTAATACTCTTCGGCATAAACCAGAAAATACCTTCCAGCAGGTTTAGACCACTGATCAGCCTCCTGCTGCAGGGGGGAAAAGTGTTATAACGGAACTTTCTTTAAGAACTGTATCCTTTCCATTCAGCAAATTGATATTACGGCCATCGATCAAAATAATAAGACCGGAAATAACTTCCCGGTCAAAAAAAACCAGACTTCCCGACTTCGATTCAAAACTTTCCGGCAGCCCATAGTGTTCAGCCAGTTCGGCTATGAGATCTGCAACAGTAGTATTCTCGGGAAGTTCCAATCTTATTTCTTTTGTTCCCATCGCTTCCCGTAAAAACAAATAAGGTTTGACTGTTACAATCAAAAAGGTCACCCCTGTCCAGGCCTAAGTAGGGCTCATTATTTACTCATTTTACTGATCTCTTCTTCCCGAAGCTCTCTTTTAAAAATTTTTTCAGTCACAGTAAAGGGTAAACTTTCCCTGAATTCTACATAACGTGGAACTGCATAGGAAGTAAGTTTCTCACGGCAAAACTCGATTATCTCTGTTTCTTCTACCTTCCCCTTATATTGATCTTTCAGTACGACAAAGGCCTTGATTCTTTCACTACCCTCACGCTGGAGATCCGGAATGCCAATAGCCACTGCCATTGAAACTGCCGGATGCTGATGTAATACATCATCGACTGTGCTCGTATATACCTTGTAACCTGAAACATTAGCCATATCCTTGATCCGGTCGACGATAAAGAAATAACCATCCTCATCCATGTAAGCTATATCACCAGTTGGGAGCCAGCCATCAACCAGTCCGTCTCCTTCTGTAGGCCAGTATCCTTTCATGACCTGTGGCCCTTTGATATACATATGTCCTGGTTCTCCGGCAGCAACTTCCTTTCCCGTATCTTCGTCAATCAATTTAACATCCGTGTCGGGGACCGGCAGTCCGATGCTGTATTTCTGCTTTGCAGAAAAACCGGTTATTTTTGCAAAGCCGGTCAGGTCAAGGTGGGTAAGTGGGCTTGTTTCAGTTAATCCATAGCCTTCTGAAACCGGCATCTTTATTTTTTCTGAAATAGCCTCCCTGACATCTATGGGCAGATGCGATGCTCCCGAAACAATCTGGATGGGCATCCGTGGAAGATCTTTTTCCCTGAGTTTCATCAGCTGGGTGGGAACCAGAGCGGCCAGAAAAGGCCGGTTCTCAACGAGTACCTTTACGATATAATCAATATCCCGAGGGTCTTGAATAAGAATCATTCTTAATCCCCAGTAAACAGCAAAAAGCGCACAAGCATCTCCATATGAATGGAAAAGAGGCACTCCGATACATGCCGAGGCTTTGCCCCTGATTGATTTTTCCAGACTGGCCATTGCCCAGGGCATTTGCTGTAATATGTTGCTATAACGGTTGTAGTGGGTAAGCATTACGCCCTTTGGAACCCCGGTTGCACCGCCGGTAAAAGCCAGGTATGCAAGATCTTCACATGGGTTGATTTGGACCTGCGGGGGCTTAGCCACATGTGTTGCAATTAAATTTTTGAACCTGACCGTTCCTTCCGGCACGGAATCCACTTCCGGTTCATTTGGCCCATATTCAAGAAATGATGTAACGATAATGTTTCTTAAGTTTGTTTTCGGCTTGATATTCTCGATTCTTCCCAACTGCTCCTCAAGACAGATAACCGTTTCGGTTCCCGACTCACCAATCTCATACTCAAGATCAAGCTCTTTATGTAAAACAGAGCAGGGAACATGGACTGCCCCACATTTCAGTATGGCAAAATTTGCGATCAGGTACTGCGGGCATGTCGGTAATATCGTCGCCACCTTATCCCCTTTCTTCACTCCGAGGGAATTTAAGGCATTGGCCAGGCTGTCAGCTGCCTGTTTAAATTCCTGATAGGTAGTTCTGACCCCGTAATAATCTATGGCAGTCGCTCGCGGGAAGCTTTCTGCTGTTTGATCAAGAATATTATACAGAGGCAGTTCCGGATAAGGCTCAAGGCTTTGTACCAGTTTATATGGTCCCAATTTGTAACTCTTTAACCAGGGCCTGCTTATTAAAGGATCACTCATGACAAACCTCCTCTAACTCCAGATTTCTGAAGTTAAATCGCCAAGTTCAAGCTCATCTAGTTTTTCGGGTTTCGGTTTTCCGGTTTCTTTATCCCAACCGCGCATTTGATAGTATCTTTCGAGGAGAATCGGCAGTTCGTTTACATGTCCTTCTGCCGGGCCATCCGGTAATGGATCCTCGAGTAATCTCTTTGGCAGGGTATCGCCTGCTGAAGTCAGACCTTCCCTGTTGCTGAAGGCGCGCGCCAGGTTATATACCCTTTCACCGGCCTGCTTGTATTCAGCAGTGCTCAAATCCCAACCGGTTACCAGGTTAACTAACTGTACCCAGTCATCAGCCTGCAGGCACAGCCCCATAAATTTACATGCTCCTACACAATCAAATGTTGTCAGCATATCTTCAAGGTCACGGGCAACTTTAACTTCTTCGGGATCAGCAATAAAGGGATCTTTTATCTCACTGTCCTCGACAATGAGAAATGGCACATCTGAAAAAGTCGGGCCCTGAACATATGCAGTTACATGATCACCACCACGATTGGCTGTAGCATAAGTAAGCCCGGTCATCTGTACAGCCCGGCTGTCATAAGCAGGAAGCTCGAGGCCTTTTACATGCATGGCAAAATGTTCACTACCCTTACCGAGTTTTTCTGCCATGCGCATGGTTCCTTCAGCAAGCAGATCGCCGATTCCCTCCCGTTTTGCAATTAAGGGGATCAGGTCAACTATTAAATCAGCATCTCCAAAATTGAACGCCCTGCCACCGGTATCCTGTTCAGTCAGAATCTCTTTTTCGTAACACTCCATGGCAAAGGCAATAGTACTCCCTGCAGATATTGTATCAACACCATAGTCATTGCAAAGATAACCGGCCATCGTTATAGCTTCCAGATCGTTGACCAGACACATACCGCCAAATGTACCCACCGTTTCATATTCCGGTCCTTCGCCTTTATGACCGGTGTATTTCCCATCCCTTATCTCGGTTCCCCTGCCGCATTCAATGGGACATGCAAAGCAGGTAATATTTTTTGTTAGAATTTTATCCGAAATGGCTGGTCCATTAATATCGTCGGACTGATCAAATACACCACTCTGCCAGTTCCTGGTGGGAAACCCGCCCCTGACGTTTACCAGATCGAGAACAACGCTGGTTCCGAAAGATTGCATAGCCATCTTCATCATAGATTCATCCATCAACTCGTATTGTTTTCTAGAATGTTCCCTGAATTCTTCCGGCCGTGCTACAGGTATTTTCTGTTTACCTAAAGCTGCAATCGCTTTTAGATTCTTTGAACCCATCACCGCGCCAAGACCACATCGCCCGGCTGCCCGGCCAAAATCATTCATTATTGCAGCATATTTGACCAGGTTTTCGCCAGCCGGACCTATGCAGGCCACATTATATTTTTCTCCCAGTTCATCCCTGATCAGATTGGTCGTATCAGGCACATTTTTCCCCCAGAGATGTTCTGCGTTTTTGAGTTCAGCCTTATTATCTTCGACCACCAGGTAAACTGGCCTCGGAGAAATCCCTTCGAAAATTATGCCATCATAGCCACATTTTTTGAAATCGACTCCCCAACGCCCTCCGGAATTAGCCTGACCCCAGATTCCTGTCTGTGGTGATTTGGCAACCACACTGTATCTCCCGGTACTCGGGGCAACAACCCCTGTCAAACTGCCGGTCATAAAGATCAGCCGGTTTTCGGGGCCGAGAGGATCGGCTCCCCTGGGAACTTCATCCCAGAGATATTTTGTTGCCAGGCCTGCGCCACCCAGGTACTTTTTGAACAGATCACCCGGTATTTCTTCATCAGCTATATGGCCGCTTGTAAGATTTACCCTTAATAGTTTACCATGATAACCAGACATAAGAGCACCCCCAAAGATTTAAAAGACTGTTTGTCACCTGGAAGAACATCGTTGATAAGATAAATAGGAATTAACATAAAGAACATTACCACAATTCATTATTAATATACAACTCTTTGCTGAAAAAAACAACGCAATTGAGCAAACAGTTTGAAATAAAATCTATAAAAAAGAAATATTTTTGTTATTCTTAACTACTTTCGCATTACTCGTAAAAGAGATATAATTGAGTAAACTTGTCCCCATACCTGATATCTGATCTTTTTGGGGAGCAATAATCCAAACATTTGATTGATAAAAACTAATCGGGAGGAATGCTTGATGTCTTACACCTATGGAACAGAGGAATGGGAAAATGCTTACCGGGAGATGGTCAACGACAGGCTGAAAAAAGCAGAGAAGCCGTATATTATGGGGACTCCGGAATGGGTAGCAACCTTTGAAAAACTGATCCAGGAGGATGAACAGTACAAGGAAGTAGCTAAAACCTGGGAAGGAACAGTGGTGATTCATATTCTGGCAAACCCCTCTATAGGCTTAAACAGCGACATCTTTATGTTAATGGACCTCTGGCATGGAGATTGCCGTTCGGTACGGCTGGTCCCAAAAGAGGTAGGTGAAAATGCTGACTTTGTTTTAACCGGTGAATTTGAACGCTGGCAGGCAGTTATGAAAAAAGAACTTGATGTTGTTAAAGCAATGATGCAGGGCAAAATAAAACTTAAAGGAGCCCTCCCAACGATAGTGAGATATGTGAAGGCTTCGATAAGGCTTGTTGATCTTTCAGCTCAAATTGAAACCCGCTTTCATCCCGATATGAGCGACGCTGAAAAAAATGAATACCTGAGCTGGTTTAACGATCTGCGTTCAAAATTCGATTTTTAAGGGGGTACTCACATGGAATATGATCGCAGCCTGTCATTTGAATATTTCAGTCCAACTAAAATAATTTATGGAGAAAACAGTATAAATGAAGTCGGCCTGGAGATGGACAGTCTGGGTTGCACAAGAGCTCTGGTAGTTACCGATATGGGAATCGTAGATGCAGGACTTGCTGAAAGAGTGATCAAAGCTCTTGGAAAACGTTACATCGGGACCTATGACCGATGCATCCAGGATTCCGGGTTTCATCTTGTTAACGAAGGCTCTGCCCTGGGGTTGGAATACGGTGCCGACATCCTGATCAGTGTAGGCGGCGGCAGCGTTATAGATACAGCAAAAGGCATGGCCATGGTGATGAAGGAAGGTGGCAAACTGGAAGACCATGCCGGCGCCCAAAAACTGACCAGATCTCAAACACCCCATATTGTAATTCCCACGACAGCCGGAACCGGGAGCGAAGTAACCAGGTACGCTGTTATTAAAGACTGGGACAGAAATATAAAAGATTTCATCTTTGATTATCATATAATCCCTGACAAAGCAATCCTTGATCCAACAATGACAGCCGGGCTGCCCCCAATCCTGACTGCCGGGACAGGAATGGATGCATTTACCCATGCTTTGGAAGCGATCCATACCATGGAAAGACAGCCGCTAGCAGATGCCATGGCCCTGCATGCAATTAAGTTGATTGTACAGTACCTGCCCCAATGTATAGAGGACGGAAGCAACCTGTTTGCCCGCGGTCAGCAACTACTGGCGGCAACGATTGCCGGTATTGCCTGCAGTACAGCCTTTTTCGGTTTAAATCACGCTATGGCCCATTGCCTGGGCGCTCTATTTGAGGTTCCGCATGGAATAGCCAACAGTATTCTTCTGCCGCACGTGATGAACTTTAACATGGACGAATGTGCAGATCTTTATGCCGGCATTGCCAGGGCTATGGGAGTGGATACCCGGGATATGAACAGCAGTGAAGCAGGCATGGCTGCAGCTAAAGAGGTAAAAAAACTAACCCAAAAAATTGGTTTACCCCAGAGCCTCCGCGAAGTCGGTGTGCCTGAAGAAGGTTTAGCCGAAGCAGCGGAACTCTCTCTTTCTGATGGAAATATTATCTATAATCCCCGAGTGGTAACAGGCGCTGAAGAAGTTTTGGAAGTATACAAAGCTGCCTGGTAATCAAGAAAAAAGCAGGGACTCCTGACTCCTTTGTAAGGCAGGCGCTCCTGCTTTTTCTGATCCCATCTTGAAAAACTCTTGGACTTTTACTTCAGTTTTAATCGGGATCGTAAAAAGGGTTTTTCATTTCTTCAGCGCAGTAACAGCATTCAATATGTTCTTTATCTCTCTCCGGGCATGAGCTGTAAAACTTGCGGTGACAATGCGGACACTCCCATTCAAACAATAAAAATCATCCCTTCGTCTTTGGTAAGGAGTATGCCTACTCATGTCGGTTATTAACCATTATATACGTAAATAGGTTTTCAGACAAATCTATTTTATCGAAACCGGGTAATTTTATATTAGCGTCCCTTCCAGTGCGGTTCCCTTTTCTCCATAAACGCAGTGATCCCTTCCTGGAAATCCTCGGTCTGCAGCAAAAAACCCAGCGCTTCCTGCTCCAGCTTAAGCCCCGACTGTAAATCGCACTCCATTGAGCTATTGATCACCGACTTAATTTTTTTCAGACTTAGAGGCGGTTTACCGGCAAGTTTGATTGCAAATTCAGATACAACCCTGTCGAGTTCCTCCTTACTGGTTACCAGATCGACCAGGCCGATCTCTCCAGCTTCTGTTCCACTTACAGTATCACCACTCAGGATCATTTTTTTCGCTTTGGCCAGACCAATCCTGCGGGGCAAACGCTGGGTTCCTCCCCAACCCGGCAGCAGGCCCCGGTTAATTTCAGGCAGACCAATCTCAGCACTGTCTGCGGCAAATATAAAATCGCAGGCAAGAGCAAGTTCACAACCCCCGCCTAAAGCATAACCATTCACCATAGCAATTACCGGTTTTTCATAGGCCGCAATTATTTCTACAACAGGTTCCACGGGAGCAGTCTCCACCAGGTCCCATCCAGCAGAAAAACAGTGTTTAATTTCCTGCCTTCCTTCCTTTTCCCTGATTCGTGGATTGCCTGTCAGAATTAATACGCTGATCCCATCGTCAGAAGCAATCATCTCCAGCGTTTCTTTCAATTCCCGGCCCAAAGTGCTGTTAATCGCATTTAACCGGTCCGGGCGGTTAAATATGATTCTGGCTACCCGATCTTTTACATCAACCAGGATAGTTTCATATTGCATCTTCTCACCCCATAAAGTGAAATACAAGTTTTTAGATAAACTCTTCCTGAATCTTTGAAAGCTCTTTCGGTTCAAAAGGAATGTCGATCAAAGCTTTTCCAGTAAGCACTTTTTGCGATGACTCAAAAGTCGGGCGTGGTTTATTGTAAAATATACCCAGCGGGATTTTCTCACCCCACTGCAGAGAAAGTTTTACTGCCTGACTCCAGTCATCAAGGGCATTCAGTTCGGGGAAGAACACTCTCTTCCTGTACCACCCGAAGGTATTAACCTTATTAAATGAAACGCAGGGCTGCAGAATATCAACCAGTGCATACCCCGAAAACTCAAGGGCCTTTTTCATTGTTTCCTTTAAATGTTCTTTCTCTCCGCTAAAGCAGCGTGCTACGAATCCTGCGCCCATTGCCAGGGCTGTTAAAAGCGGGTTAAATGCCGGATGAACAACACCACTTACCTGAATCCCGGTTTTCATACCTGGATCACTGGTCGGGCTTGCCTGCCCTTTGGTCAGCCCGTACACCTGGTTGTTGTGTACAAAATGTGCAATATCCGGATTTCGGCGGATATTGTGAATAAAATGGTTCCCCCCTTCACCGTAACTATCTCCATCTCCTGATTCAACTATTACTTTCAAACGGGTGTTGGCTATCCGGGCTCCGATTGCCGGCGGAAGCGCCCTGCCATGAAGGCCATTAAACCCGTTTACTTTCAGGTAGTGAGGAATTTTTGCAGCCTGACCGATTCCGGAACAGATCAGAACTTCATGGGGTTTATATTCGAGTTCATCCAATGCTTCTGCCAGTGCTTCCCTGATAGAAAAGTTACCACATCCCGGACACCAGGCAGTTTCACCGAGCATAAAATTATTTACCATCTCTTTCCACCTCCCTTACAATTTCATCGGGCATGAACGACCTGCCATCATATTTAAGAATCAATCGGTTCACAGGTATCCCGGTTTCTTTGCGGACAAGGGCCGCCAGCTGACCACCGGCATTATTTTCAACACAGTAACTCTTCTTTACATGAGGAAGCAGACTCATCAATCTTCTGCGGGGCAAAGGCCAAAGATCACTGAAATGAAGCATCGCGGTTTTTATTCCCGCGGCAGAAAGAGCATCAACCGCTTCACGTAAAACTCCATAAGTGGATCCCCAACCCAGTATAAGCCTTTCAGGCTGAGTATCTCCATAAAGATCCGGCTCATCCATTTCATCTGCCAGCAGAGCCAGTTTGCGCATCCTCTTTTCGACCATTAAGTTGCGGGTTTTGGCATCTTCGATTATATTTCCCTTTTCATCATGCTCATCGCTATCTATCAGAACTACTTCACCGGGATATTGCCCGGGTAAAGCCCGGGGGGAAATACCGCTTTCAGTAATTTCATATCTTTTATAGGGTTTGTTAATCTCATTTTCTTCAACTAAATAGCGGTTATAGGTTAAACGCCCGAAATCGAATGGTTCAAGAGAACGGTGTGTATCGGCAAAATTCTGATCTGATAAAAATATTACG
Organism: Bacillota bacterium; assembly: GCA_033549065.1. Classification (NCBI taxonomy): domain Bacteria; kingdom Bacillati; phylum Bacillota; species Bacillota bacterium. Next base: position 147,971 of record JAWSUE010000005.1, on the reverse strand, counting down.
GGGACCTGAAAACGATCTGCCAAATCAAATGCTTTATTTAAACGGTAAAAAGCATCTTCATGAGAAGTGGCACTTAATACCGCCCGGGGGAACTCACCATGACCGGCGCTGACAACAAAAGATAGATCGCCCTGCTCGGTCCGGGTCGGCAATCCGGTAGCCGGGCCGGGCCGCATGGCAACTATAATAACAAGGGGCGTCTCGGTCATTCCAGCCAGAGAAAGACCTTCCACCATCAAAGAAAATCCTCCACCAGAAGTAACCGTAAGTGCTCTGACACCGGCGTAAGAAGCACCCAGAGCCATATTGATAGCGGCAATCTCATCTTCAGCCTGTTCTACCACCAGGGGCAGCTCACCACTTTTTGACGCCAGGTAATTCATAATACCAGTTGAAGGAGTCATCGGATAAGCTGACAAAAAACGGCAACCGCTGGCCAGGGCAGACATACCCAAAATCTGGTTGCCTTCAATAAAAAGTTTTTTTACATCCGACTTCACTGCAGGCAGATCAAAACAGGCGTCGCATTTTCGTGATGCACTCTTATATCCCGCTTTCAGGGCATTGATGTTCTCTTCAGCAATTCCCTCTTTCCCGGCAAAAAATTCTTCCAGCAGTTTCTCGGTAGTACCGGTCTCAAGCCCAATCATCACCAACAGCGCCCCGACTGCAACTGTATTGGCCATTACAGGACCGCCATGCTCTTTGGCCAATTTCAGCAGTTCTACAGGCAATCCCCGTCTTTCTTCTGCAGGCAGAGAAAATGAATCAGGGTCAAAAATTATCCGCCCGGTAGGACTGAGATTACTTATATGATTAAGATACGTCTCTTCATTCAGGGCAACCAGGATATCGATCATATTTACCGGTGTCCAGGGTGTTTGAGCAGCAATCCTCAAGCGTGAAAAGTTATGCCCTCCCCGAACCCTGGACATGTAGTCCTTGGTATAAATAATCTCGTACCCGTGCCTGACCAGGGTCTTGCCAAGCAGGTTCATGACAGTATCCATCCCCTGACCGGCTGCACCTCCAACAAGAATATTTACATCCATAACAGATCTCAACTCCTTTTGATTAACCGCTTGATAATAACAGAATTTTTTTTAAACTGTTTACCTGTTGACCCATATCAGCAAAACCAGACCGAGAACTATCAAAATAACACCGCTGGCATAGCTGAGATATTGGGTGTATCGATTTATTTTCGGTAAATTTCTGGCTAAACCCGTAAAAGTACCTGCAAGCAATAGAGGAATACCGTGCCCAAGTCCGTAGATAAACAGCAACCCACTTCCGTATAGAGGCTCTCCCTGCATAGCAGCATAAGTAATAATCACAGCCAGTACAGGTGTGGCACAGGGTGATGCTACCAGGCCAAAAAGCAAGCCCATAATTAGCGATCCACCCAGGCCGGCTTTTTTCAGGGGTATTTTTTTAAAACCGGGTAAATCAAGAGTTAATACCCCTAATAGCTGGAGGCCCATGATGATTGCTACTGCAGCTAATATGTAATACCAGACTTCACCAATCTGACCGAAAACGCTTCCCAGACTGGCAGCAATGAAGCCTAAAATAGCAAAAGTTATAGCCATTCCGACAACGAAGAAAAGAGAAAGTGAAAAACCCCTTGAACGGGTTCCTTCACCGTAGCCGCTGATATAACTTACCAGCAGTGGGACCATCGAAAGTATACAGGGACTGATGCTTGTAACCACCCCTCCCGCAAAAATCAAAATAACAGCAAGAAAGGAACGCTCTTCAACAATGTCGGGAATTACTACAGAAAAAAAATATTCCAGGCCTGACAGCTCACTGTTATCAGGCATATCTCCACCAACTTCACCTTCATCGGAAACTTTTACAATAAGCGGTTCTATACGGGCTACCATATCTTCAAAATCAAGAGTACCCGCTTCTGAAGTGACAATCTCCCCATTGGTATCGATAAAGAAGAAGGCAGGGATATAAAGCACCGGAAATTCTTCAAGCAGTGCTTCGGTATTCGGGTTATCCAGATCAGCAACAATTATTCTTACTTCATCCTGGTAGTGCTGCTTCAGAGCCATAATCACGGGCTCCATACTTACACAGGCAGGTCACCAATCTGCATAAAATTCAACAACAATCGGCTTACTCTCCTGCAACGCAGCAAGGTATGCTTCATAGGGATTTTCAGTTAAAAATTCTATATCCGCAGTAGCTTCAACCGGAGACGTCTCAACTGGCTCAATGCCTTCCGTTTCGGTCAATGGGACATTCTGATTATAGCTCGAAATCAGCAGAACCGCAGTAACAGCTATTACTACAATAACCAGTATAATTATTTTATTTTTACGTGACACTTAACTACCTCCCAATTTACCATGCAATAACTTATTGTCACATCATATCATAACAGGCGATGTTATGTCAGTTCGACGGATGTTTTACGGGCAAGCCGGGAAATAAGATAAAGGCCGGCTAAAACCGCTAAAAATCCGACAATAAATACTGTCCTGTAACTGGAGGTTACCTCCACCAAAATCGCCGCAGATAGTGGACCCAAACTTCCAATTACACCGACCGCCGTAAAGGCCAATCCGTAATCACGGCCAAAATTTTTCAACCCATACAGGGTTGCGACTATGTTAGGAAATGAAGCATAAAGGCTGCCGTAGCTAAACCCGAGAAAAGCGGCGGCAATTACCAGCAATGACCAGTGAATCCCACTGAAAAAGAGGATCATCGCCATCCCCATCAATATGAATGCTGCATTAATATTGCCTTTATACCCGATCCTGTCGCAGAGAGCTCCGCCAATCATTCTGCCGGAAGCATTGGTCAGGGCAAATAAAGATACTAACATATAACCCCAGGGCACATTAAAGCTCAGTTCGGCAATTTGCACCATATGGGCAATAAACATTGTTCCAACTGCACTTGTTAATCCTATAATCACCCAAAGAATCGGGAAAGAAGGATTTCGGACAGTTTCACGCCAACCGGTTTCTTGAATTACGGCTGTAAATATTTCATCTCTATCCGGAGGCTCACTCACAGGCGGCAATTCGATCGCCCTTGCTGAAAGGGTTATAATCAACAGGACTAATATACCGGCGAGGAAAAATGTATTGAGAACACCTAACCGGTTAATGAGGAAGTTTATTACAGGAGCCCAAATTAAGGCCGCAGCCCCCAGGCTCATAAGAACAAATCCGGTTACCGAACCACGCTTTTCAGGAGGAAACCATTTTATTGCTGCCGGTGTAACTGCCGAATAGCCAAAAGCTGCTGCTGATCCGAAAATAACGCCAAAAAATAAAGTCACTCCAAGGGGGCTTGCCACCAGGGAACAGAGTATTAAAGAAAGACCGGTAAATATTCCGCTGTATATAATTCCCCTCCTGGGACCATATCGATCCTGAAATCGTCCCCCAAAGATCATCGCTATGGAAAAAACAAGCAGTTCAAGAGTGTATGGAAGCATTGCTTCAGTCTTTGTCCAACCAAACTCCTTGATCAGACCATTTGCAAATACAGACCAAGCATAAAAAATGCCAAGTGAAAAGTTAACCAGGGCGCCGGCTGCAGTGACCCTGACCCCTTTACTAATAAAATTCCCAACAGTTGTCACTTTCTAATTCCCATCGGAGTAAAGACAGCTCATAATATCTCTTCGTGAAACGATGCCGACCAATTTTTCACTGCTATCTATTACGGGTAAGCGGCTGATATTATTTTCAACCATCAGGGTAGCGGCCCTTTCAACTGAATCATCGGGCAGGATCGATATCACTTTTTTTGTCATAAGCTGTCCTGCCTCCAGGGACATCGCTCTTTGCAGTTCCTCAACAAATTTTTTGGGGCTGCCAAGATAAATCAACCCACCCAATATTTCAAGGTAACCCGGAGCCTTTACACGTGACGCCCTTCTGATCAGATCTCCCTCGGTAACCATCCCAACAACCTTGCCTGCTTCATTTAACACCGGAAGGCCGCTGATGTTGTGCTCCTGGAGTAACTTTGCACACTGTTCAACAGAATCACTGGTTGAGACGGTGACCACTTCAGTCGTCATTATATCTTTGATTTTCATTCTAATCTGAAACCTCCTTGAATTATCGATCACTATATGTATTTACAAATTCCTTGACGGCTTTGATATATTTGACGGTGTCTACAAACATTATATCGTTATGATCAGCGTCGGGGATAAGAACCAACTTTTTTTCTGCAGAACCAAGCGCCTGATAAAGAACTTTCCCCTGGGACAGCGGAACCAGGCGATCTCTGCTGCCGTGAATAACAAGAGCCGGTATCTTAATAGAAGCAGCCATCTTTCTGTATGTTTCCTCAAGGGATGAGAGATCACCGGGGTTAGGAAGGCCGAGGTGATATATCAAACCGGCTACGCTGATAAACCCGCTCTCAATAATAATTCCTTTTATCTGGTCAGGGAAACGTCCCGCTAATTCCAGCGCAGATATGCTGCCCAGGGATCGGCCCATGACAAACCATTCTGATAAACCTTCCTGATTATTGATCTCCTTTGATACAAATTGGTAAATAAGATAAGCATCGTTAACCAGATTCTGAAATGTAGGTCTGCCTCCGCTCGCACCATATCCCCTGTAGTCTGCTACCAGCAGATTTAGGCCAGCCTTATTATAATGAGGCGCCATGTGGTCATAATCACTAACAACCTCACCATTCCCGTGAAAAAACAATAACCAGGGAGCCTTGCTGTCAGATAAAAATGCCCGGCATACAATTACGACATTTTCACTAACCGGTATGTTCAGATCATATGCTCCATCCGGTGGTTTGCTGTGTTGACGGCGTGGATAAAAGAGATAATTAAGCAAAGACGGAGAATCGTCGATTATCTTATAGTAATCACTCATCGTCCTCACCTTTCCGACCTTGTGACCCAGGGTTTTTCTTCCTGTATAACCAACCTAGCTGAGATTATTCTCGATCAAAGCCTTGTTATGAATAAACAAGTTTTCACCCTGCCTGTGAAGCTCTGCAACTTCGTGGTTAAAGTCTGCTGCTGTCTTATTATCGTTTAGCAGGCTGATGTTGATCTGAACATTATAACAGGCACCGATTAGCCCCGAATATGCATGAAGATTAGCCACTCCGAGATCCGTTATGGCTGACGGATTGCCCCTCGCTTCAATGTCTTTAATCAGCGAGAGAATGCGAAGTGAACGGCGTGCTGTTTGAAGCGGTACTTCTGCTGCATATAATACGGCCTTTTGTACAGCATTATTGCGTTCACCCCTCGCTTTTTCATCATCTTTTGGCATCCTGTAAGCGTCCATCACCTTATTGAAGGCCAGGGTGTCTTCATCAATGGCTTCAAGCAGCTTCTCTTTAATATATCGTGCTTCCTCCCCGGTTTTTTGGATTAGATCAACCACATCGCCAAGTTTATCCCGTTTTTGACTCAGGTTACAATACATGGAGAGTAATCCTGCCGCCTGAGCCCCTGCAAAAGCAGCTACGCTGCCTCCTCCCGGGGCAGGTGAGGAAGAAGCAACTTCATTTACAAATTCTTCAATTGTCAGATCAGTCAGCACCAAAAAACGTCCTTTCTATTTATTCTGCCTGAAAAATTCGGCGAGATCAGATAATTTAGTCCAGCCGTATTCTTCATACACCTCAGGTGAAATAAACAATACAAAAGTATTGTTCGCAGGTGCATAATCAAGCCAGATAATATCATTGTTATCCAGGTCCCAGTCGCGAATCAGTTCATAGCAGAGTTGAGGATCGGTGACCACTTCGTCATGTCCCATGACATTAATCAGGCCTGTCCCCGTATACTCCCAGTAGATATCGATCTCTCCCGCCTCAAGGGCAGGGCGGATCAGCGCTACCTCTGCCAGACCAACCTCATCAATGACAGTAAAACCTCTGTCTTCGAGAAGGTAGGCTGTCATATAACCCAGGGTCAGAGCTTCGGCAAAGGTCTTGCCACTGACAATCACCGGTGTATCTTTTGCCGGATCAGCCTCCGGCTCGCCTGAGGAAATTAAACCCTGCTCGATCAGGAAAGTCCTTGCAACATCTTCAGGCTGATTATTTTCGACAGTTACGTTCTTATTAAGGAGGGTTAGAGTTTCAAGATCCAGTAGCTGCGAAACTTCCATCATGATATCTGCAATCTCCGGATATCTCTCCAGTACATCTCCCCTGATCACCGGGGCTGGATTATATGCCGGGAAGAAAAGGAGATCGTCTTCAAGAACAACCAAGTTGTACTGGGCAATCCGGCCTTCGGTTGCATCCCCGACACCAATTTCAGCCTGTCCTGACCCAACCGCCTGGTACGATAATCCCAGTTCAACGATGACCAGTTGACTGCGGGGATATTCGAAACCATAGTGTTCTTCAAAATTTGAGAGCCCATCAGCCCTTTCGGTCCATTCAGCCGAAGTGGCCAAACGCATTTCCGGTCCCCTGTAGCTCCCTTCAGATCCACAACCGATAACTACAAAAGCCAAACAGAGCAATATTACCAACATAATTAAGGTAAAATGCTTTTTCATTTCTTCATCTCCTTTTTTTTATTTCATATGCGGGGCTGTGAACCTGTGTCCCAGGTAAGTCAGCACCCGATCAAATAAAACCGCCATCATTCCAATATATATGGTTCCCGCCAGAATAAGCTCGACCCTAAAGAAATTGATGCCGGCAAAAATAACCGCTCCCATTCCTTTTCCGCCAATAAGGGCAGCCAAAGCTGCAGTTCCGGCAGTTAAAACAGCAGAGGTTTTGATCCCCGAAATAACAACCGGCAAAGCCAGGGGTATTTCAACCTCTTTCAAGATCTGCCATTCTGTCATACCCATTCCCCTGGCGGCTTCTTTAACCTCCCGCGGTACGGCAGATATCCCGGCCAGAGTATTGCGGGCAATAGGCAGAAGCGCATAGAGAGTCAGGGCTATAACCGCCGGTCGGTATCCCAAACCCAGAAATGGGAAAAATAGAGCAATAACCGCCAGCGGGGGTATGGTCTGGCCGGCATTAAAAATACCCATGATCACCGTTTTGTATCGTTGGTACCGGCTGCGGGTTAATAGTACCCCTGCCGGAAAAGCAATAGCTGTAGCAATAGCCAGTGGTATGAGAACCAGCTGGAGATGTTCCGGAATATGAGGAATTGAGCGGCTAACAAGAGCTTCTATAAAGCGTCCTGAATCAAAGTTCATCTTCATTCACCACTGATTTTATTAATGTGCTTCTTTATTTCATCCCACGACAGGGTTCCGATGATCTGTCCGTTACGTCGTATGCCCACCAGATCTGTATCATTTTTCATCATCGCTTCCAGCGCTATTTTTACCGGCTGTGCTGCATCAATTTGGCAGGTGCAGTCTTTGATCGCCTGGGAAATTTTCCCTGGAGCTTTCATTAATATTTCACACCTGGTTAAATCCAGCAGTTTAACCCCGCGATCGTCTCCGATTAGATCAGCAACAAAGTCATTGACCGGATTAGAAAGTATTTCCAGGGGCGAACCACTTTGAATCAATTTTCCCGCTTGCAGGACAATCAAGTGATCTCCCATTTTTATTGCTTCATTGATATCATGGGTTACAAAACATATTGTTTTCCGGACTTTGTGCTGCAGATTGATAAACTCATCCTGCAAACGGCTGCGGATTATCGGATCAACCGCTCCAAAGGGTTCATCCATGAGCATTATCGGCGGATCCACGGCAAGGGCCCGCGCTACCCCTACTCTCTGCATCTGTCCACCGCTGAGCTGGTAAGGATATTTTCGGCAAACTTCATCAGCATCGAGACCAACAAGCTCAAGAAGTTCTCTGTTCCTTTCCCGGATCCGGGCTTCGGGCCACTGCAGAAGCCTTGGAACCAGGGCAACGTTTTGCTCAACGGTACGGTGAGGAAGCAGACCGATATGCTGAATAACATAACCGATACGCCTCCTTAACAGGTTACCGTCAATATTCTTTATATTTTCACCATTGATTAATATCTCACCGCTTGTTGGCTCCACGAGGCGATTGATCATTCTCAGGATCGTTGTTTTCCCGCAGCCTGATGGACCGACAAACACACATATATTACCCTCCCCAACCGTAAAGCTTACATCATCTACTGCCGGAGAAACCGAATTGGGGAAAATTTTTATAAGCTTTCTGACTTCGATCATTATTTTATTCTCCATGATTACCTGTTTTCATCATAGCGAAGGCCGGGTGATGTAACTTTTTTTTCAATCCAGCCAAACAAAAAATCAAGAGCCAGGGCAATAAACGATACTACCAGGGCACCGGTGATAATCATTTCTGCATTGCCCCTGGTTATTCCATGGTGAATCAGCCGGCCCAGATTGCGCTCCCCGATAAAAGTGGCAATTGTAGCCATACCGGTAATCATAACCACGGCAACCCTGAGACCGGCAAAAACGACAGGCCAGGCAATAGGGACCTGTATTTGAAACATAATCTGGTTATCGGTCATCCCCATACCTTTTCCCGCTTCAATAACTGATAGATCTACTGATTTGATGCCGCGGAATACACTTCCGACGAGCGGCATCATGGCATATAAAACAAGTGCCAGAACAGCAGATCTTCGGCCCAGGCCGAGTTGGGGAATGGTCACGAATAAACCAAAAAGAGAAATGCTCGGTATAACAAAAATAATATTGGCCATTCCAATTACACTTCCGGCAAAACGTTCGTACTTGCTGATTATAAGTCCCACAGAAATCCAGATTGCCAGTGAAAGGACAATTACTATCAGCACTAATGCAAAATGATTGCCTGCATAGTCAACAATCCTGCTGCTGTTGCTGACAAAAAAATTATAAACGCCCGTGATCAGTTCCATTGCATTATCCCACTGTGTCACTAATTTAATATTTCAATTTATTATTTCAATTAATACTGAAAAAGTCAAAGAATTAAACGTATAATTTTGGATTTTAAGATTGAATAAAATTAATAAAAGGTTCGGTAAGTGGCTTTTTGAAAAATCTGCAAAAACTTAGAGGTGATTGATTCCCAGACCGATCGTTTCATGTTCATAACCTTTAACCGGAGCACCAATTGTTCCATAAAGCACGACGGCGAGCCAATCGCCATCCTCACGTTGTTCCGTACTGCGGGGACCTCTAACTACCGTAAAGATCAATCCAACTGTTCTCAGCATATTACCCAGGCCAAGCTGCCCGCGGCATATGCCGACGAAAGCATCAAGTATGGCATGATATAGGGCATGAGTATCCCTGTAGCAATCCTTGCGGATCAGTCCTTCTCTTTGGGCGGCAGTTTCAACGGCGGCAAAAATTTTTTCGGTACTCATTGAACCCACCTTACCCTTGATCAGGAGAAAACCGCTGCTTTCAGCAGTTATTTTGATCTGCTCCTCCAGCTCATCCGCTGAAAGAGCATACATGATTGCTGTTTTGCCTATAGACTCCATAGTAGGTACTTCCCATTTCTTATTTTCAATGAATTAATGATTATATTTTATCATTAGGTTGCCGAAATATCGAGATCTACCACTTTCCCCACAGCTTCAACCAAACTTCCGTTTGTTATAAATTCCACTGCCTGTTCAATCAGGGGATAAAGCACAGCGTCTTTTTCGAGAAATTCAACCTTACTGCGCAGCAGATTGTAGGCGGCTGATGTTCCACATCCCATCAATTCAGGGTTCCTGAAATCAACAGCCTGGCACGCTGCAAGAAGTTCAATCCCGATTACCCGGGCTGTATTTTCCACAACTTTACGGGCTTTTCTGGCAGCCGTTGTACCCATACTAACATGATCTTCCTGGTTTGCAGATGAGGGAATTGAATCAACACTGGCCGGATGGCAGAGTACTTTATTTTCACTGACTAGAGAAGCGGCCGTGTACTGGGCGATCATTAAGCCGGAATTTAAACCACCTTCCCGGATTAAAAATGGAGGCAGGCTGCTTAGCGCAGGATTAACAAGCCTTTCAATACGTCTCTCTGCTATACTGCCCAATTCAGCGGTGGCAATGGCCAGGAAATCCATGGCCTGTGCTACCGGCTGACCATGAAAATTGCCTCCTGATAAAACTTTATTCTGATCAGGGAAAAGCAATGGATTATCATTAACAGAGTTGATTTCAACCGATAAAATACTTCTTACATATTCAAGTGCATTCGCGGTTGCACCGTGTACCTGGGGTATGCAGCGCAGGCTGTAAGCATCCTGGACCTTGCTTCGATCACTGCCGATTAATTTACTCCCATCGAGCAGTCTCAGTATAGCCGCGGCAGTAAGCCGGTGTCCGCTGTAAGGTCTGACTCTGGCAAGCAGAGGGTCGAAAGCATCGATAACAGCAAGTTGGGCTTCAAGTGTAAGAGCAGAGGTTATCAGAGCTGCCTTGTATAGGTTAACCGCATCGGCATAGGCCAAAGCACCTATTGCTGTCATTACCTGGGTGCCATTTATTAAGGCAAGGCCTTCTTTTTCCAGGAGTGTAATCGGTTCAATACCGGCAGATGTCAGAGCTTCAGCACCGCTCATTCTGATTCCTTCGAAGAATGCCTCACCTTGACCTGTCAGGACCAGGGCAAGGTGTGAAAGTGGAGCAAGATCACCGCTGGCGCCCAAGGAGCCCTGTTCGGGTATCACCGGAACAATACCGCGATTTAAAAGTTCAACCAGTTTATCCATCAAAAGGGCTCTCACACCGGAAAAACCTCTTGCCAGCGCGTTAATCCTCAGCAGTAAAACAGCGCGGACTACATTTTCAGGCAGTGGATCACCGACTGCCGCTGCATGGCTGGCTATCAGGTTTTTCTGAAGCAATATAGCATCTTTTCGTGAAATCCGGACATCGCTGAAACGACCAAATCCTGTAGTAATCCCGTAAACAACGGCCTCTTTTTCAACAAGATCTTCAAGCATCTTTCTAGACCGGTTTATTCTATCAAGAGCGCTGGCATCAATTGCAACCATACGTTTCTTTTTGCTGACATCCAGAACATCCTGAATTTCAAGTCCGACCCCATTAATTACAAGTAATTCCATATTATCTTGATTCCTCCCATCAATAGAAAAGAGCGCAGGGTTTAAACCCCCGGCGCTCCCTCGTGTCTAATAACTTTGAGCAGCAGGATAAATAAAACATAACATTTATCTACACTATCAACTTAATCTTAATTCAGCCAACTGGTACTGTCAACAGAACAATTATTCAGCAGTTCTCAAGCGCCAGCAAAATCTCTTCCCGAACTCTATCGGATTCTTCAACTGCCAGGACTTCTTCCAGTAATTTCTTGCTCTTCATGCCGCCAAGTCGTCCGAGAGCCCAGCAGCTGTACTGCCTAACCATATTCTCAGGTTCTCTTACAGACTTCGACAGGTATTCAACTGCTGTTCGATCCATCTTATTGCCCAGGGCAATAGCTGCATTACGTTGAAGAAATTTTTTCTCCCAAAAATAACCGTAAAGCAACTGCTGGACTGTTTCGAAATAATAATGATCGTCCATATTCAGTAAAATTTCCGGTGCAAATTTCGGGGCTATTTCTTCCAGAAAAGCATCAGGAACAAGTTTTACTTTTAATCTCCGCTGGTTTTGAGGGCATACATCCTGGCATATATCACACCCGTATAACCATGAACCCATTTTTTCACGGATATCGATTGGGATATCCTCCGGTGCACCCGGGAAATTCCCCGTTCCGTATGTATTAAAGGCAATACATCTTAAAGGGTTTATCTTGAAAGGTTCATAAAGGGCTCCCGTCGGGCATGCCTCCAGGCAGCGATTACAGCCATCAGGGCATGTTGTTTGTTTCTCATGTCTATTAGTTCCTGTAGGTTCAAGTTCCCTGCCGACAGCCATGGCTATAATGGCTACAAAACTGCCCCTCCCGGGAGCAAAAACAAAAGTATTACAGCCAAATTTACCGACACCAGCCCTCACGGCAGATTGACGATCAGCCATAGCAGGTCTCATACCAACTTCCATACCCTTACTTTCCAGGAACTCTTTCATCAATCGGATTCTACTGCCAAAAAGACGTTTTTTCCCGGGATATAAACGTGACTGGTAAGCTTTACCGATTAAACCGTTCAGTTCTTCCGGGTAAGCCAGTTTGAAGTAGTCGTAAATCATAACCACGACCGATTTCGCGGAAGGAAGCACGTAACGTGGGTCTGCAATACGAGCCAGCTGCATCAAATCATCGGTTATCCAGCTGTAACCGCTGATTCTTTCCACCAGTGCTTCAGATAACTGATCAAAGGGTTCAGCTGAAGTATAACCGACATCATCAAATCCTATTTCAAGGGCATATTCACGAATCTCTTTTTCCATAGATTTACCCCGGCCTGACTCTTTTCGAATGAGTCTTTATTATTTATAAGATAATATAGAATTTATCTGAATTATATCATGAATCAGGTTGACTATTAATAACCTATTTTACTGGAGGTAAACTTCTGCTGATCATCTCGGCGCGTCTGGCTGCAAATTTAGCGGAAAGAACCGGCTGTAGTTCGGTTGCAAGGATCCCGATCAGGATCATCATTGCCCCAAAGAGTTTGCGGAATGAAAAGGTCTCACCCCAGAAGAGGTAAGAGAAAAGACCGGCAAAAATTGCCTCTGTCGACAAGATCAATACAGCATGGGTAGGTGAAGTATATCGCTGAGCTACGGTTTGGGTGACAAAGGCACCGATAGTGCAGAAGATAACGGCATATAATATAGCTGCCCAAATCAGGTAAGGGTGATCGAACATTCCTGTTTTAGGTTCAAAAATTAGCGCAACTACAAAACTGGCAAAGCCTGTAAATGCGATCTGGGTTACTGCCAGGACTATCGGGTCACGCTTCCGAACATGAATTGCGATCGCTATCAGGTGAGCTGCAAAAAGAAAAGCACCGATCAGGGTCAGCCCATCCCCAAACCCAAGTCCTACAGTATCGGTTGTGGAAAGAAAATAGAGCCCCAGAGCCGCCAAGCCGCCGCCGGTAAATGCAAACCAACCTGGAGAGCGTTTGGTTACTATATAGTAAAGGAAAGGAACGATCACAACGGCCATCCCGGTAATGAAGCCTGAATTAGCCGGTGTTGTATGCAAAAGCCCTACAGTTTGAAACAGGTAACCGGTGAACAAAAAGAATCCTATCAGACATCCGGCAAGATAATCTCCAACAGGTGCTTTCCGAAGTCGCTTCCAGAAAAATAATGCAAGCAGTACCGAAGCAATACAGAACCTTATTCCCAGGTATGTGAAAGGTTCGATAACCTCGAAAGCATGCTTCATGATCACAAAGTTGGATCCCCAGAACAATGCCACGAATAATAGGGATATATCAGCCAGGATCATTTTTTTTCTATCGTTTGTTTCGTTCATCTCTGTCCTCACAAAAATATTGCCCGGCTATCTTAAATCTTAACAGCCGGACAAAGATATTGTATCACACCTTCTGATAACAGCAAGAGAAAGAAGATTTTTAATGATCATAAAATGCCCTTATCAAAAGCTGGATGACAATAATATTATATTAGGTTAAAAGGTCAAGCACAGTATAAAGCATGATTTTCGCTGTATTTACCATGGTATCTATCTCTACATATTCATCTGCAGCATGGTAGTTGGCTCCATCCGGCCCAAAGATTACTGTTGGTATCTTCAAGCGGGAAGCGATATGATTTGCATCAGACTCTGAACGGAAATAGGTCGTCTGCATCTCTTTCCCGAGAATTTCCGCACTCCCCTGTTTTAAGGATTGCACTATTTCTTCGTCCTCATCGACAATCCAGGGTAAAAAATATGCTTCAGGGTGTGGAAGATCCCGCAGTTTTATCTTTACTTCACTCTGTAAATTCAAGCTGTTAACAATATCCACTACTTCACGCAATGCCATGTCGGCATCACCATCAACCGTATGCCTGTATATTGTAAAGCTGGCTGCCTCGGGAACAAGTAAATATTTTTCGCCACCACGCAGGTTTGTGATACACATTGTTCCCTCACCTAAAAGAGGATGCTGACCAAGGTCCAAATTTTCAATCAGTGCAGTAATAATTCGGGCTGCATCTTCAATAGCATTGATACCCTTTTCAGGGGTCGCCCCGTGTGCCGATTTACCCTTAACTTCAACATAATAAACAGCAGTGCCGCGGCTCCCAAGGGCAATGCAGGGAAATTTCTCATCGCCCGGAGCAAAAGGTCCTGTAGGTTCCGGAATAATTGCATAATCACAATCAGTCACTATCTTATCAATAATTGTGTAATGCGTACCCAGACCGAAAGGCCCTTCTTCATCACTGACTGCGGTGAAAATAATGTCACCTTTCAGATCAATTCCGGCTTCTACCAGAGCTTCAAGCAAAAATACCGAAGCAACAACCCCGGACTTCATATCCAGAGACCCGAGACCATAAAGCCGGTTATCCTTTTCCATCCCCTGGTAAGGATCGACTGTCCATCCATCGCATAGGGGAACTGTATCAACATGGGCATTGATCAGCAATTTAGGTCCGCTTCCGCTGCCCTTTAATTTCACTATCAGGTTTTCTCCGTTAAAATTTGTTATCTTGTGCTCACTGTAATGATGTATTTTTGTTTCAAGCCTGTTGTAGTATGACAATCGACCCCGAAGATAATCGATGATTTCCGCTTCTTCAAAAAATGGGCTTTTTATGTTCACCAGTTCTCTGAGGAGTTTAACCATGTCATCTCGTTTAATCATGTCCGAGGCTTTTTCATAGAGTTTCATATCTACAGCCATGCCTGACACCTCCTTCAGAGGGGAGGCAAGCCTCCCCTCAGTCATCAGTTGGAAAAACAATTAAAATGCTGATTCCTCATCTTCTTTATAATGGCTGACACTTTTGATATCGCCTTCCTTGAACATAGCAAATCCTACCCAGGAATAGATTATAGCAATGATCGGAACGAGGAATGAAAGGAAGGTATATGGAAGATACTCAAGGGTGGGTACTCCCAGGCATCCATAGAAGAATACCCCGCACAGTCCCCAGGGAACCAGCGGTGAGGTTACAGTTCCAGAGTCTTCGGAAGTCCGTGAAAGCACCTGCGGCAGAAGCCCTAACTTCTTGTACGCAGGACGGTACATCCGGCCGGGAATGATAATCGCCATGTACTGACTGGCAGAAAAGAGGTTTACCAGGATACCGGAGATGACATGGGTAGTAACCAGTCCTCCAACACTTTTCACCAGTGAACCCATTTTTTCCAACAATACGTTTAACATCTGGGTTTTCTCGATTATGCCCCCAAAAGACAGTGCAATAAAACCGAGGGATATTGTCCACATCATGCTCTGCAGGCCACCACGGCTCAGCAGGCTGTCCAGAGCCTCAACACCTGTATTTGCAATATAACCGTAATTCATGTAGTTCAGCATTTCGGCAAGTCCAACACCCTGGAAGATCATGGCAAAGGCTGCACCAATCAGCGAAGCAATGATCATTACTGCCAGGCCCGGAATTCTCTTGACCGCCAGAACAACAACCAGAATAGGGGGAATGAAATGAATAAGACTGATATGGAAGTTTGCTGTCAGGCCATCAAGAACCATAGAGATCTGGGCTGCGTCAATCGTTCCACCGGCAAACCGCGCGCCCATTATTGCATATAGGATTAAGGCCAAAACCAGGGCGGGTATTGTAGTATACATCATGCTCTTGATATGGTCAAACAGGTCCGCCTCTCCTACTGCAGCACCCAGGTTTGTTGAATCGGATAGCGGTGACATTTTATCACCGAAGATCGCTCCGGAAATAACAGCACCGGCAGTCATGGCTGCAGGGATGCCAAGGCCCATCCCTATGCCCATGAAAGCAACACCGAAAGTTGCGCCGGTTGTCCATGAACTGCCTGTCGTTACCGAAGCAATCGCACAAACAAGGCAAACAGTGGCCAGGAATATTGACGGTGTCAAGATCAACATCCCGTAATAAATCAGTGAAGGAATGGTTCCGGAAGGAATCCACGAGCCAATTAAAACCCCGATCATCATCAGGATCATCATCGGCAGCATAGCCAGGTTACATCCATATAAAATTGCATCCTGGCACTCCTTGTAAGTATACCCTGACCGAGTTGCCACGATTATGGCGACCACGCTGGCCAGGATCAGGGTAATGTGAGTTACCCAGGGTTCATCAATAACGAAAACCTGGACAAAGAGAGCCACACAGAGAAACAGGATGACAAACAGTGCACCTGCAAAACTGGGTTTTTTGTCCGTTACTGATTTTTGCTCAGTTGTCATGCTTTCTTACCTCCTGTTTAATAAGTTTAATTAATGGAAACACTGTAAAGCTCGTAAGAAACCGGTAATCACCCCCTATAAACCCGCAGGGCAGACCTACCGGTCTGCCCTGCGCTGTTTTTTTATTTTTTCTTTCCCCGCCGCACCAGTTCGGCAGTAATATATGAAGCAACATGGTTGGGTAATGTGCCCGGACCGAAGCCGGCATCATAACCCAATTCAATAGCCAATTCATGAGATATCCTGGGGCCACCGCAAATAAGCAGTACTTTATCCCTGATTCCTTCTGCTTCAGAAAGCTCTACCAGTTCTGTCAGGTTTTCCAGGTGGATATTTTTTTGGGTTACCACCTGGGAAACCAGGATAGCATCCGCGTTTAACTCAACAGCTCTGGCCAGAAGATCGGCATTTGGAACCTGGCTGCCCAGGTTATATGCTTCGATTTCAGGATAACGTTCCAGTCCATATTCACCGGCATACCCCTTCATATTAACGATAGCATCGATACCAACCGTATGCGCATCGCTACCGGTACAGGCTGCGACCACAACAACTTTTCGCCCAAGCTTTTCCTTGATCATTGCATTTATTTCCTTGAAACTCATTATTTTTTGCTGCTGCTTCGGAATCTTTATCGCCGAATAATCAACAGTGTGCATACATTTACCATAGAGAACAAAGAAAGTAAAACCTGCCCCCAAATCGGCCATTTCTGTGACAGCAGGAGCATCAAGACCGAGTTTTAAAGCCATTTGCCGGGCAGCTTCTTTTGCTTCATCCCCGGCCGGTACCGGAAGGGTGAAACTAACCTGCATAGCACCATCATTCAGGGTATCTCCGTAGGTTTTTACTTTGGTGAAATCAACATCCATATCAGGAAAGCCTCCCTTCCGTCTCTACCGGGTTCTTCATGAATAAATCATAAAATGGGTTATAGTAGTCTTTGTGCTTAACTATAACGCCGTTTCCGCCTTTTCCACCTTCTCTTGGCCTTTTAATATCGGCAAACATACCCTCTTCCAAAGCTGTTTCAATGCCTATCTTTTCAATCTCTTTCAACATACGACAAGCTTCGTCAAGAAGGTATTCTGCACGCTTATAGATACTTCCGTCCTTCTTGAAATTTATCTCTTCACCCAGATGACGGGCATTATTAAATATATAACGGCTGTTACTGATACTGAGGTAACGGTCACTGATGAAAGGCGTGTGGATAGCTTCAGTAAGCATTCCTAATAACTGTATCTCCTGCCCTGTTAGCACTGAAACCAAATTATACATACCGTTAATCAGATACGTCTTGAAGATGTCACCGGTAACATGCTTGGTCGGTGGCATATATTTAAGCGGTGACTTCGGGAAAAGTTCCCGGCAGAGCTGGGCCTGTGCTATCTCCATTAACAGCCCATCTTCCATGGCAGGATTTATTTCAAAAGCATGCCCCAGACCAATCTGTTCTTCCCGCAGGCCTGAACGTAAAGCAAGTTGCTCATTAATAAATTGTGAGGCAAGTACGGTATAGCCCTTTTCAAAAGCATCGGCAGTGGTAAGATAATTATCTTCTCCCGTATTAATTGTAATACCGGCATAGGCGTTGATCATCCTCGAGAAGTGTTGATCGATGAAAGTCCGGCGCATATTAATATCACGGAACAAAATGCCGTACATTGCATCGTTAAGCATCATATCCAAACGTTCAAAAGCTCCCATTACTGATATTTCAGGCATGCAGAGCCCTGAAGCATAGTTCACCAGGTTAATGTATCGACCGACCTGTTCTCCAGCTTCATCAAGAGCTTTGCGGACAATCTTGAAGTTCTCCTGAGTTGCATATGTACCGCCAAAACCTTCAGTGGTTGGACCGTAAGGCACATAGTCAAGCAGGCTCTGGCCGGTATGCCGTATAACAGCAACTATATCCGCCCCCTGAAGAGCTGCCGCTTTGGCCTGAACCGCATCTTCGTAAACATTACCTGTCGCGACAATAACATACGAGAGCGGTTTCTTCGGCAATGCTGCATTCCGAATCAGTTCTTCCCTGGTTTCTCTGACTTTCCGAATCTTCTCTGCAGCTTCTTTTGCCAGTTTATCTGCAATATCCCGCCACTCTTCCTCTGAACTGGTCGGGACAGAAGTTACCTCCAGTTTTTCTTCGGAAATCTTTTTTACGATTACCTGCGGCGATTCATCACGGGCAGCAATAGCCTGCGCCAGCCAGGGTACTATTCCACGATCCAGAAGGCCTTCACGGTGCAGTTTGTCAACCACAACATTAGACAGGGGAACTCCCGCTTTATCAACACCATCGATGCCAAGCAGCCTTGCTGCAGCTCGTTCTGTAGTGGTAGTTGTATAATCGCCGATCCAGGAGTGAAGACGATCTGCAATTTTTCCGGCAGTCCTGCGGGCCAATTCTACCTTGGCCTCATCCATATTCAGCTTTTTATCCACCGACTCACTCTCCCTCCAAATTAATAAAACTTGTTAAGGCCTCTCATATACCAGATCAAAAACCGGGCAGGGCGCCAGGCTCTCACGCATCCTTTCCAAAAACATTTCAGGAGCATAGCCCCTTCCGCAGGGATCCGTGGGATTAACCGTTACAGCAATCAAGTCAATCTCCTTTAAAACTTCTATTTTGCCACCCCGGTTAGTATATTTGTTGTAAGTTTCTGGTGAAATAAATAACTTGGTAGCATCAAAAAGAATTATTCCCGGTGGCCGATCATATAATTCCATGATATCAACCAAACTGTTGTCAACCAGGGCGCCTCCAAAAACCAACGCTTCCGTATTCTGCCTGCACCGGTCGATAAGTAAAGCTCCGGCAATAAGTGGAATTGATGCTTCTACTGTTTCTATTCTGAAATCTTCTCCCTCCCTGTGCAGGAGCACTCCATTACCATGATCCAAGCCTTTCAGGGCCATCCGGAAAAGTTTTTCATTCTCTACCCGATTAAGATTCATTAACGCACTGCGAAAATTGGTTTTTCGAATAACATCATCCATGGTCGGACCAAGTGCAGCGCCTGAAGCCAGAATTGTAGCTTCAGTCAGTTTAGGGGAGGCTGACGCAAGCCTGTTAATTGCCCCATCAACAATGATGTAATCTGCTCCGGCAAGGGACATTCTATCGGTCAGTTCTTTCAGGCTGTTAACACTGCCCGGCCCCGCCAGTTCAACCAAACCGGCTTTTCTTACCCTGGCAATACAAACCGGCCCCAGGGGAGTTGAAAAAAAACTGGATTCAATTAATTCCAGCTCTGCTTCTGCTGCATCGAAGCATGCCTTTGCCGTGGCAACTATAGAATCCCGGGGTGCGTAGATCCGGGGTTTTTCCTTCAATGTTAATCTGTCAAAACGTTCACCGTCATAGCCCGCTGAAACCAACCCTATCTTCAAACCGGAGATTTCAAACTCCTGAACCAGGTAGTTCAGAGTAACAGTTTTACCGACATTCTTGGTCATCCCAACAATGGCGATCTTTTTATAACTTCGGTCTAAAATCAATTGAAAAAGTTCGGACATAACAATACCCCATTGGGCGTTTCTGATAAAAAAAGATTCTACCGCGGCTGAATAAATGTACATGATCCTGTTGCGGTATCTCCATCAATATCTGTTTTAATAAAATAATCTATCTATTTAACCGCAATCATTACTTCAGCAGTAGAATCATCTATAGTTTACTAAACCTGATACAAAATCACATTGTCTCTCAATGACAAAAATTAGACATTTATTTTATACATAATGTATAAAATAGAGGATATAAAGATACCATAAAAGAATTTAAGCAAAGAATAATCGGCAGGCGCAAAATTGATCATGGAGTTGGTATGGATGTCTATCACGGTTGCCGAAGCATTGAAAATGGAAGTTTTTAAAGATTGCCGTTTATTAACCGGACAGGCAGGGTTAACCAATGAAATTTTATGGGTTAACATTCTTGAAATTCTGGATGATCTCAGCCACATAGAACCCGGTGAGTTTTTAATCACTACAGCCCATGATTTTAATTCTCACAGCATAAGTATGCAGCAGGGTATTTTAGAGTTTTTTGCTGCCAAAAAACTCGCTGCAATGGCAATACAAACAGGACACTATCTGAAAGAAATTCCCTCAACTTTTATACATTTTTCGGAAGAATATAAGTTACCACTGATTGAAATTCCTCCCGATGTTAGTTTTAAAACCCTTACCAGGGCCCTATTAAACGAACTGGTTCAAACTGATCAGAAAAGCGCTCATAAACCCGATGAATACTCGGCAAACAAACAAATTGAATTAATGATCGATGATATGAAAAAATTATGGAACCAATTAATCATGGATGATAACCCTGAAGAAACGATGCTTGACATGGAAAGATATAACATTAGTTATCATGAACCAATTATGACCTTCGCCTTATCCATAGGCCCACCCGGAAATCCCCGAAATGAACTGCAGGGTGATAACAGGCAAATATTCCTCAGCCAGTTGGAGTTTAATGCTGCCAGAATACTTTTACACTATTACACCCCTTATATAATGGGGCAGTCAGATTATTATACCTGCTTTATGGTTCAGGGAAAGGCATTGGATGATGATCCAGGGGCTTCCCGCAACAGCATTATTTACAGACTTATTGAAGAAATAAAATTTCTATTTCCGGAGTATATTATTATTACCGGGTGTAGCGGTATTCACGCTAATCTCCTTGAATTGAAGCAAGCAAAAGATGAAGCAGAAAAAGCCCTTCAGGCAGGTTTACTCGGATTAGCGGATAGATCTGAAGTTATTATGTATAAAAAACTCGGCCTCTTTCGTTTAATTCTTGACACCAAAAATCCGGAGACGTTGAAAAAACTCTATCATGAAACAATCGGACCCCTGATTGATTACGATCTGCGTTGCAAAGGATCACTGGTTCATACTCTTCAATCCTATATTAAACACTGTAACATTCAAAAGTCATCTGAAGAACTGTTCATACACCGACATACCATGCGCTACAGGCTGGAGCAGATTAATCTGCTTACCGGCTATAACCCATTACTTCCCTCAGATCTACTTCAGCTGACCCTGGGATTTTATATTCTGAAATACCTGGCCGCCTTAAACCTGGTGGACCATTATCAGGCCAGTCCAATCTTATGATCGCTTCAATACTGAGTCCGTCCTGTCCAATAAGAGCCTCAACCACATAACCTCAAAATGGAATAAATGTATATTTTTGCAGCATTAATTATATCCCGGACCGGGCAGAATTCTACATCTGAATGGGCTGATTCCAGGTTGCCGGGTCCTAAAACAGCTGTTTCTATTCCACCATCCCTGCTTAATATTGAACCGTCTGTCCAGGCCGGAAAATGTGATATCTTTTCCCTGCCGGTTATCTGAATGGATCCTTCTTTTAAAACGCTTATCAGGAGTGAATTTTCTTCACAGACTAAAGGTGGAAACTCAATACCCAGCCCATAGTCCATTACTGAAACTTCTGCAGATAATTCCGGATCTTTAGAAACCAATCCGGTAATTATTTCCCGGATTTCCCGAACAGCCGAATCCTGACTCTCACCGGGGACCCATCTTCTGTCAATCTGCAAAATACATTCTCCGGCAACCGTACTTGGTTGGGTTCCACCATGGATATAGCCAAGATTCAAATAAGAGGGACCGGTGACCGGATGAGTTCTATTTATTATTTTCGGATATAGTACTTCTTTTATTTCGGTTATAATCTTATTCATCTTTTCAATCGCGTTAATTCCCAGTTCAGGTGTTCCTCCGTGAGCATACTTCCCCTTTACCTTAACCTCAACCCACACCAAACCCCGGTGGCCATTATGTATATCCAAACCAGTCGGTTCCCCGACTATTGCATACCTGGTTTTTGGTCCATTTTGAGCAAGGTAAGCAGCACCCCTGTACCAAAACTCCTCATCAATCACCCCGGCAAAATATGCTCTGCCGTTCAACTCAACTCCTCTTTTTTTCAAGGCAACCAGGGCTGAGATCATAGCAGCAAGAGCCCCTTTCATATCAGCTGCACCACGGCCATAGATCATGCCATCTTTAATAATGGCTTTAAATGGATCTATTCTCATGTTTTTTACATCTACCGTATCCATGTGCCCTTCCAGCATTAAAGTTTTCTCATTGTTCTTTCCTGAACCATACCCAGCTAAAACATTACATCTTGATCCGGCTACAGGAATCAATTCTGCATCAAGACCTTCTTCGCAAAGGTAGTTATAAATAAATTTCCCTATTCCTTTCTCCGGTTCATTCAGTCCATGATGACTTGGAATGGAAATCAGTTTTTCAGTTAATTCAATAATTCTCTTTTCATTAACTTCTTTTAGAATTAACTTTAAGTTATCCTGAACCATAAAAAAGAGTACCTCACCAGTTAAACTGAGTTGAACATGGAAATCGGAATAAGAAAACTTCATATAAATATTTTACCCGGGTTGAGAATATTAAAAGGATCAAGCGCATGCTTTATTTTTTTCATTGCCATAATTTCATCTTCCTTAAGAACAACCGATAGATAATCTCTGCGTTTATGGCCTATACCATGCTCTCCGCTAATCGTTCCACCTAATTCACGGGTAATTGTATACAACTCCTTTAGTATAGAAGGCAAAGTTCTGTGCCATTCTTCGAGAGACGTTTCCGGTTTTTTTACGATGGTAGCATGTAAATTGCCATCACCGGCATGGCCATAACAAGGAATTAAAACCCCGTATTTTTCGGATAGCTCACCTAAACGCGGCATTAATCTCGGGATATTATTCATGGGCACTACTATATCTTCTAAGCTTTGTTCAGGGCTGATCGCCTTGAAAGCTTCGGCTACCCGTCGCCTCACATTCCAGATTTTTTCCTGATCTACAGGGCCTTCAGCTATAAAAGCATCAAGAGCCCCTTTATCGAGGCAGAGTTCTCCGATTGAAAGGCAATCTTCGCGGACAAGGTCCGGATCATTGCCATCCAATTCTATAATTAATATTGCCCCACATTCATTGAAACGCTTTTTTTCACCAATAAAATCGCTGGCTGTGTCAAGTGAAAGTTTATCCATAAATTCAATTCCGGTTGGAATGATTCTTGTCTTAGTCATGATTATGGGTACTACACTTATTGCCGTCTCAATATCCTTAAACATTACCAGCATATCTATTTTTGCCCGGGGCAATGGCATAAGCCTTACAAATATTTTAGTAAATATACCGAGGGTGCCTTCTGAACCAATCATCAATTGAACCATATTATAACCGGAAACATCCTTAACTCTCTTACCGCCGAAATTACAAATTTCCCCGGTTGGCATTACAACTTCCAGGCCGGTTATATAACGCCCGGTCACACCATATTTAATAGCCCGTCCTCCGCCAGCATTTTCAGCAACATTACCCCCAATAAAACACGATTCAAGGCTCATCGGGTAACCGGCAAAGAAGAGTCCCTCTTTTTCGACCATCTTGTTCAGATCATTGGTTACAACTCCCGGCTCTACAACTGCTATAAGATTGTCTTGATCGATCTCAAGAATCCTGTTCATCCTTTCCAGAGAAAGTAAAATCCCCCCACAGACAGGAATGGCGCCACCTGATAATCCACTTCCCGCTCCCCGTGGGGTAACTGGAATGTATTCGCGATTAGCAATCTTCATGATCAAGGATATTTCATCAGCGCTGCCCGGCTTTACTACAACTTCAGGCATAGCAAAATAAGCTGGATCGGAGAGTTCATCATGAGAATAAGGTTCCAGTATTTCTGCATCACCGCATAAAATAAAATCTTTACCGGTAATAGAGATCAGCTCGCTGAGAATATCAGGAGTTATCCTGTTGAAAGCAGCACACTCTGAATGCAATTAAACCTCCGCCTTTTTGGTAATATGCAAAAGACTGATCGTTTTTTCACGTAGATCAGATTCGCCTTTTCTAATGGCAGAATTTACATTTAACAACCGGCGCGAATTACTTACTATAATGCTCAAGATCAATCACCTGTGTTTTAGCTACCATATCACCAACCCTGTGTCCCCTGGCATGAATCAAGGCAATAACCGGCTCGGCAATTCCGGCCAGGAAATTCAAAACCGGTATCCATCCAAGAACAATGGCAATGATCCAGGCAAATACATTTCGGACAAAAGATTTACCTTTTGTACACGGGTTGTTGTCTTCAAGGTTAACAACCATCAAGCCGCTGATTTTTTTACCCCAGCTCTGGCCGTTGGCAAAACCGTCACGGAACAGGAAGTAAAACAGAGCCCAACCCCCGCCGATAACTGAAGCTATCACCGCAAATATAATTAAACCTATATTGGGACCGACTGAATAGTAATCACCGTAATAGCTGTAAGTCGAAGCATGCCTGAATACCGGAATAAGGGCTATCGGCGTCAGGATGGCAATCGGTAACCCTCCGATAAGAGCATCTATAATGTAGGCCAGAATCCGCTTGCCGATGTTTGCCTTGGGGTATTCATATAAGCCACCCGAACCCTGAACAGGACCAGCCGGGGGTGTTACTCCACCGCTGCCTGATGATTGAGATTCTCCCTGTGCAGGAGGTGGGGTTGGTATACTTCCTTGGCTTAAAGTTGGTGGCGAAGCTGCCGGAGGTTCAGGCGCAGTCATTTCCGGTGTAACCGGTGGTGGAGTGGGAGCAGCAGGTTGAACTGGTGACGGTGGTGGTGTAACCGGAGGTGGTGTTGGATCTGAAGGCATATCCGGTACTGGTGGCGGTGTAGCCGGTATCAAGGTTTGCTGTGGTGTTTCTGCTGCTTTGGGTTCCATCGGTTCAAGATCAGACCTGCAGTGTTTGCACCTTATTGCTTTGGCCAGTATTTCTTCACCGCAATAGGGGCAATCTTTTACTTCCCGTTTTTCAGCCATAATAAAAGCCTCCTTCATGATATTTGATAGGATAACCTGGGTATAGTTCTCCTTGATCAGGAACGTTTCCTGCCGCATGGCGCATTCCTGGCATAAACCTGATTCAGGTTAAAATAATTTCTATCCGGGACATTTTCTCTTTCCGCTTTATATCTCCGGTTTTAAAGGGAAGCGGGTATTTAAACATGGGACCGTCAACAACCAGGGTATGGGCTTCTCCATTTTCCCCGCATGGTGAAATTCCAATCTTTTCGCAATATTCCACGTAACCTGGATCCATCACTTTACCCAGCCATTTTTCATCAACCAGATCATTTCTGATTGAAACCAGTAAAGTTTTACCACCACGCCGGATGAGTTCATCAGAAACATCCCGTTCTTCCATCATCCACAGTGGCAAATTATAGCTTATATTACAGCGATCGCTCATCTTTTCGATCCATTCCCGGTGTTCTTTAAGGTTGATGTCACCAAAAACCCCTCCGGTAATTCCGTAAATATCTTTCAACCTTTTTACAGCATTTTCAAACCCTTCTTCATAGCTTTCCCAGGTTACTTCTTCAATTTCGAGATGAATACCCAGGGAATTTGCCTGCTCGTAGAGGATGTTGTTCTTCAAACCGTGAGAACGGCTAAACCCGTCACTTCCTACAAAACTTAGCAGGCAGGCAATCTGTAAATCTTTTTCTTTGGCCATAAGCAGTGAGAGGTATGAATCCTTACCGCCGCTCCAGGATATAAAAACTTTATCACCTGTTTTACTATTAATCAGCATCTATTATTTCCTCCGAATAATTACCGCTTTCCAGGTGTTGGGTTCGATTATAATAAGCAACCTTGAAGCGGCCGTTTTCTTTTTGGATAAGACTCACCGAAGCATTATCAATTTTTATATCCCAAAAGCTTGCGTTGTCAAGATTGAGAACCCTGAAGAGCAAGGCTCTAATTGACCCGCCATGGCTGACTGCAGCAATTCGGGCTCCCTCCGGTATTGTTGAGTCTAGATTTTCAAGAAAGGTATACATTCTGGAACAAACCTGCCCCAGGGTTTCGCCTTCGGGTGCGGAGCGCCGAAAGGGATCATCCAACCACAGGCTGATATCCTTTCCCCAGGCTGCTTCAATTTCATTAAAGGTCAGTCCTTCCCATTTTCCAAAATTAATTTCTCTGAGTAGCGGTGAAATCTCGGGCTGAACTCCACAGCTTGAACCGATCACTTTGGCAGTATTCACAGCTCTTTTCAAATCGCTGCAGTAGAGCAGCTCTATTCCTTCGCCGGCCAGGAAAAAACCAGTTTGTTCGGCCTGGCGAATACCATTGTCGGAAAGGGGTGATTCAGTCCATCCCTGATATCGCCTTTCCAGGTTTGATTCTGTTTCACCATGGCGAACAAGATATAACTCCATCTCTTAGTTTGCTCCCTTCAGATCTGAACCGATATTCTCGTCTTCTTTATTGCTGACCTTTGCATCCTCAAATGTAGACATCTCAAGAGTAATCCGGGCGGCTGCTTCAAGCAGATGCATGGCCAGTACTGCTCCCGTTCCTTCACCAAGGCGCATGCCCATATTAATGTAAGGTTTCAAATTAAGATAATCCATAAGTAGAGCATGACCTGATTCAGCCGAAAGATGGGACGGCACCAGGTAGTGCCATACCAGCGGAGAGATTTTTACTGCCGTTAAAGCAGCATTACTTGAAATGAAACCATCTATGACCACTGGAATTCGATTTCTTGCTGCCCCTAAAATCAGGCCGGCCAAAGCGGCAATTTCGAGTCCTCCCACTTTGCTGAGTACCTCTATTGGATCGGCTGGATCCGGCTTATGATACTCAAGGGCTTCTGCAACAACTTTCTGTTTATGCAGTAATTTCTGATCATCCAACCCCGTTCCGCGACCGACAACCAGGGAAATATCATAGCCGGTCAGTGCAGCCATGACTGCGCTGCTGGCAGTGGTATTACCTATACCCATTTCTCCGGTAGCCAGTATCATTACACCTTCTTCTGCTGCCTCCTCTGCACATTTTACTCCAGCCAGTAAAGCTTGCAGTGTTTCTTTGCGGCTCATTGCCTTTTTTCTACGGAAATTATCTGTTCCCGCTTTTATCCTCACCCGTTTTACTTCAGGCAGTACATTATCAACTTTTACACCAACATCAACTACCTGAACCTCAACATCTCCCTGGCGGCCCAAAACATTTATGGCTGCTCCACCGGCAGTAAAATTGGCTACCATCTGAGCTGTAACTTCAGAAGGGTAGGCGCTTATTCCTTCTTCGGTAATCCCGTGATCGGCTGCCATTACCACTACCCGTTTACGTGTTGCGCAGGGGAAAAAATCACCATGTATTCCAGCAAGCTGAACGGCAAGGTCTTCCATCCGCCCCAGGCTGCCCTGCGGTTTTGTCAGGATGTCCATCCGTGCCCTTGTCTTTTCTGTGGCAGTCTCATCAAGTATTGTTATGGTCTTAACAGTCTCCATTAATTTATGCTCAAGAATTTTTATTTCTTCCATTTGCATCAATCTCCTTTCACGATCATTGAAGTTTTGTTAGTTAATTAAACCAATTATTTTGTAAATCTCATTCATATCAATATTAGCCCGGACCAGATCTGCAAGTTTGTTGTACTCTATTTCCTTGAATTCTCTGAAATTTTTATAGGGCGATTGGCTTTTTTTACTTATCCCCTTGAGCGCTTTTAGCCGATTCAACAATTTTTCTGTCCATGAAAGATTATCAAAAATTCCATGAATATATGTACCGAAAACCTGGCCATTCACTCCGACAGCACCATCCCACCTGTTTTCCGGTTGCACTAAAATAATATTATCTGTATCAAAATAAGTAGTCTGACCCATGTGAATTTCGTATCCGGTTATCTTTTCCCCTTTCATTCCGGTGAAAAACCGATCATCACTGTAACCCCAATAGGCTTCTACCTGTTGCGTTAATTTTTCTTTCTCTATTTTTGTTTCAAAATCAAGAAAGCCAAAACCGCTTATTTCAGCTAATGAACTTTCCATGCCTCGGGGATCTGATAATTTCATTCCCAGCATTTGAAATCCACCGCATATTCCCATCAGAAAACCACCATTTTGAACATAATCATGAATAGGCTTTGTCCAGCCGGTTTCCCTCAGAAATAAAAGATCTTCTATAGTGTTTTTGGATCCCGGTATTATTAAAAGATCCGGATTGTCAATCTCCTCCGGCTTGTGGATATATGCCAGATTCACATCTTCAAAAATTTCAAGCGGGTTAAAATCAGTAAAGTTAGAAATACGCGGTAAAAGTACTACCTGAATATTTAAGACTTTTTCCATACGATTATTTTTAAACCTATCCGTTACACTATCCTCATCATCCAAAACAATATTAAAATAAGGGATTACACCCAATACCGGCAGGTTAATCAGTGCTTCAAGCTGCTTCAATCCGGGTTTAAGCACTTCCGGATCTCCCCTGAACTTATTAATAACCACTCCCTTCAGCAAGCTTCTTTCATCATCATCTAAAAGAGCAGCCGTACCGAAAAGCGAAGCAAACACACCACCGCGATCGATATCCCCGACCAATAAAACCGGGGCTCCGATTCTTTTCGCCAGCCCCATGTTAACAAAGTCATTATCTTTCAGATTTATCTCGGCCGGACTGCCTGCACCTTCAATTACGATAACATCAAATTGATTGGAGAGTCTATTGTAGGCGTCGTCAATTACCGGCAGTAATTTATTCTTCCACTCCTGATAATCCATCGCAGTTATATTGCCTACCGGTTTACCCATCACTATAACCTGTGAGCCCTGATCAGAGGTTGGCTTCAACAATAGTGGATTCATTTCAACCAACGGCGCGATTCCGGCTGCTTCGGCCTGCATTACCTGGGCTCTACCCATCTCACCCCCATCTGCGGTAACATAAGAATTCAATGCCATATTCTGAGATTTAAAGGGTGCTACACTATAACCATCCTGTTTGAATATGCGGCATAATGCAGTACATAAAACACTTTTCCCCACTGAAGAAGCGGTACCCTGAACCATAATCTTATTATTTGTTTTTAAACTTCTTTTTGAACCCATCTGGTCAACTCCCGGACTAACTCTTTATTTTCAATCCTTTTTTTGATGGCTATTCTGAAAAACCGGTGATCCAGACCTTTAAAGTTATCAGCTCTTCTGATCAGAATACCTTTGCCGGCAAGGTAGGATTGCAGCTCAATCACATTAAAGCCGTCGCTAACTCCTTTAATTAAGAGGTAATTGGCCGCACCCTTATATATCTCAAAACATTTCAATCCCGTTAGCTGATGAACAAGGTAGCTTCGTTCAGTATTGATCAATTCGAGAGTTTTATTAAGATAATCATGACATTTAATACAGTAGAGTCCGGCTTTCTGAGCAATGGTATTAACCCGCCAGGGGTCGCTGTAACGGGTTATCCGGTTTATTTCTTCAGCGGGGCCAATCATACACCCCAGGCGCAGGCCCGGCAAACCCCAAAGCTTTGTTAAAGAAACCACCACCCACAAGTTATCCGAGGGGAAATTACACAGGCTATCACTATTTGTTCCAGTCAGAAGCATAAAACTTTCATCCAGCATAACTGAAGCACCGGCTTTTTCGGCATGATCAATTAATTCAAGCAAATCAGAACGGGGGAAAATAGTGCCGGTTGGATTGTTTGGGTTGCAGACTACAATCAGGTCCTGTTCAGCCGGTTTTACCGGGAGCTTTTCCAGGTATATTTTCTCTTCCGGAAAGATTGAATAATAGATTACCTCAGATCCGGATAAATTTGCTGCTCTTTCATATTCCGAGAAAGATGGCGCGGGGACAAATACCCTTCCCGGTTTGTTGTGGAGGATGATGAAGTGTATTAATTCATTCGCCCCGTTGCCCACCACGAGTCTTTGAGCTGAGACTTCAAAAAATCGCGCCAATTCCTCACGGAGTATCCGGGCCTGGGGAGTAGGATAGGAGATCATTTCAGGCATGACATTGCGCAGATGTTTAAGTAAACCGGGGGGCGGACCGAGTGGGTTGATATTGCTGCTGAAATCGATGAATTTACCTCCCGGTGGATTCCATTTTTCCAAAGCCTCCGCTAAATCTCCACCGTGCCCACCTGTTTCCTCATTAAATAATAGCAGCAACTATATTCACCACCCAACTTGAACCATCTGCAGCAAGAGAACTATTCAGCAGTATATAAAAGAAAATTATAAAGAACAGTTCCCCTATCTCATTTGCCGCACCGAGGATATCTCCGGTTAAGCCGCCAAGTCGCCGGGAGGCATACCACGCGAGTAGATGAGCTGAAGCGAGAGCAGCTGCAAATCCGGCCAGGACGGATACTGCATAGGAAGCGTTAAACCAGAGAATAGCAACTAGTAAGACCAGGGCACCCAGAGAAGCCTTCAACAAGATCGGCACGGTAAGCCCCCTTAAAAATAGATCGCCTAATCCCTTGTTCCTTGCAGGCTGATACCAGGTACCACTGTAAACAATCGCCCACCTTCCAGCCATAGGCATAAATAACACTGCGAGCAAAAAAGCCTGAAGCTGTAAATTGGCCAGTAAGGATATTTTTAACAGGCAGATTAAAAATACAGAAACAGCGCCCATTACACCGACAGCACTATCTTCCATCGCTTTCAAAGCTTTCTCTTTGCTGGTAGTTCCGATCAAACCATCGGCTGTATCGGCCATCCCGTCAAAATGAATTCCCCTGGTCAGAAAGAAACTGAAAACGGGATAGAGTACTGCAACAAAGGCTGCTGGAAGAACATTCAATGATACCCGGGAAATAAAACCGATAATCAGGCCAATTGTTGCACCAGCCAGTGGAAAAGCAGAAGCAGATGATGAAAGGTCATCACTTCCTTCCTTAAACAAAACGAAAGGCAGAGGTAAAACGGTTAAAAAGCTCAATGCTCGCAGGTAATTTTTCAAAAATAAACTCCCTCCATATATCTCAGCCACCAGGCCAGGCTTGCTAATAATAGAAAAGCAATTAGGGTTGTTCGAAAATATAATGAAAGACCTTTACCCAGATCATCCTTACGGGGCATATCTCCCGTTTCATTGATCACAGGCCGTTCTTTTACCCTGCCCTTGTAGCTATCAACCCCACCAAGTCTGACATTGAGAATTCCGGCAGCTGCAGCTTCAGGCCAGGCGCTGTTTGGGCTTTCATGTTTGCCGTGATCTTGCTGCAAAACCTTTAATCCCCTGGTAAATCTTCCCTGTCCAGCCCCGGCCAGTAATATTAATAGCGCTGTAAGTCTCGCCGGTATAAAATTCAGCAGATCATCCAACCTGGCAGGGAATCTTCCGAGATAATAATAATGCCCGCTTTTATGACCTAACATTGAATCAAGCGTACTCACAGTTTTGAATAAAACTGCCCCGGCCGGTCCGCCCAATGCTATATAGAATAATGGGGAAACAAATCCATCTGCACTATTTTCAAACAAGCTTTCCAATGCAGCTTTTGAAATACCGTTTTCATCAAGCATTTCAGTGTCCCTGCTGACCAGCATGGCCACCTGTGATCTGGCCCTTACGTGATTTTCCCCTTCAAGCTCCTCTTTAACCCTGACGACATGATTTCTGAGATCTCCACCGGCGATCACGGTGAAGATTAAGTAAGTTTCTACAACAAAACCGGCGATAGGATGCGTTTTATATGCAGCTGAAATGACCAACAACACCACTGATACCGAAGCGCCTGCTGTAACAGCGGTAATCAAAAATCCAGCGAAGATCAAATTTCCGGGCGATACGAACAATCTGATTGCAATACTTTCAAGTCTGGTAATAACCCGGCCCAAAAGGCGAACAGGATGTGGAAGCCCGGGGGGATCACCGAATAACCAATCACAAATACCGGCTAGTATCAATGCTGTTAAAAATAAACCGAGGCGGTCCATTTAATTTCTACTTGATCTGCTGCGGAATACCGCAGATAACCAACCAAACCTGATCGGCAATAGCTGCTATTGCCTGGTTGGCCCAGCCTGAGAGATCGCGGAATACACGCCCAACCGGATAATTCGGTACGACACCCATCCCTACCTCATTTGTAACAATAACGACATCTGCAGGACAGTTCTTTGCTATTTCTGCAAAATTTTTAATATAGCTCAGCACTCGTTGAGCAGAATCTTTCAGTAACTTTTCATCAGCAAAAATATCTTCTCCCTGCATTACCGCTCCATGGCTGTTCAGGTCTTCTAAAAGACGATTGCTCAAAAGCATAGTCAGGCAGTCGATCAGTATAAAGGTTCCCTCCTTACCCTCTTCAGTCAAAACACGATCCGGTTTAAACGCTTCTTCAACTGTCTTCATATCTGCAGGCCTTCTCATCCGGTGCCGGGCCACCCGTTCGCGCATCTCATCATCTTCGATCCGGGATGTTGCAAGATATATCGTCTTTTTCCCACTATTAGCGGCCAGCCCTTCGGCAAAGGTGCTTTTCCCACTGCGAACGCCGCCTGTAATCAATATCAACTGACCCTTCCGGAATTCATTCATATTTTAAATATCCTCCTGTTGATAAAACCGATGACAGTTCGTTTATATCGGCCAGAGGTATCGCCCCTTCATCAATAAATCGCTTGACCATCTCTGCAGCTCTTCCATCACTATAATCCCTTTTTGCTACTCCGGCGGGGTCAATAAGAAATAACTGCTTTCCTTCTTTTAAGACCGTCTCTACTTCTTCAAAAATCGGCAGGTTCCCTTCACCAAAGGGAATTGGCGGTATAACTACCACACTGGCTTCCCTTAAAAGTTTAAGATGCTCCTCCTTATGAGAGCTATTCATGCTGGTAAAGGGGGGGAATATTATTACCGGCAAACTATGAAAATGGGCAAACCGGCAGCTGCTGTCCTGGGTCGAAACCGGGCCAATTGTTATCCGAAATCCTTCCTGGTTTAGCAATTCCAAAACCGGTAGGGCTTCCTCCCCACCACCGATTACATGCACTTTAAACCCTGAGTTTTGCTGCTTTTCAGAATCTTTACTTCTGATTACACTGACCTGTAAAACACCGTGAAGAGGGTGGCGGTACGTAGATGCCGGGACCCCGTAAGACATTTGAATGTTTTCAGCAGTGATAACTTCTTCAGCTCTGCCGGCAGCAAGAACACGCCCACCGGCAAGCAGGATAAAACGGTTAAAGTGGTGTACCGCAAGATTTATGTCATGAATGGCAGCAATAACTGTAACTTCCTGTTCACGATTTAGCCGCGAAGCAAGTTCAAGCAGCATTGACTGATAGCCAATATCCAGGTTGGCTGTCGGCTCATCCAGCAAAAGTATTTCAGGCTGTTGGGCAATTGCCCTGGCCATAATTACCCTCTGCTTTTCTCCACCGCTCAGCGCAGCGATCGACCGTTCTGCAAGATGTGAAAC
Organism: Bacillota bacterium; assembly: GCA_033549065.1. NCBI lineage: Bacteria > Bacillati > Bacillota > Bacillota bacterium. The sequence goes on along the minus strand of JAWSUE010000005.1, from coordinate 114,391 downwards.
ACCGGTCATTTCCATGGAACGTCGCACGATCTCAATATCTTTTTGCTCTTCTTTCTGAAATCGACGCAAATAAGGAAAACGACCCATCATTACAATTTCTTCAACGGTAAAATCAAAATCCGCAGCTGTTTCCTGGGGAACTACTGCCATCAACCGGGCAGCTTCCCTGGTCCGAAAACTCTGCAGCTCCCGCCCGTCAAGAAGTATAGAGCCGGAATTTGGAAGCAGTATTCTGCTGATACAGCGCAGTAGTGTTGATTTTCCCGCACCATTTGCCCCTAATAACGCCACCAGGTCGCCCTTTGCAACTGTAAATTCAGTACCGTCCAGAACCGGATGAGTATCATAGGTTAGTTTTAATCCTTGTACATCAATATTTATACCCAAGCTGCTAACCTCCACCACCAAAATACTTTAATTTTTTTCGTTTTTTCAGCAGGTATATAAACATGGGCGCACCAATGAGGGCGGTAATTATCCCAACCGGTAACTCTGTCGGAGCAATAATCACCCGGGCCAGTGTATCTGTAGCAATTAGTAAAATCCCTCCGAGCAGTGCCGAGGCAGGGATGAGGAAACGATGATCCGGGCCTGCAACCAACCTTATGAAATGAGGAACCACAAGGCCGACAAAGCCAATTATCCCGCTGGTTGAAACCGCTGCAGCAACAAGAAATGAAGCTCCTGCCAGAAGAATCTTTTTAACCTTTTCCGTATCTACTCCCAGGTGACTGGCAGTTTCTTCACCCAGGAGCATGGCATTGAGTTCTCTTGAAAAAAGAGATACGCAGCAGTAACCGATCAAAGCATAAGGCACCATCACCTTAACCTGCAGCCAGGTTGCCCCGCTCAGGCCACCCATTAACCAGAATATTACCTGGTGGAGCTTTTCTCCGGCAAAATAAGTGAGAAGTGAAACAAGAGCTGAAAGAAATGAGCTGATAGCTATCCCGGCCAGCAACAGGGTCATTACCGGGACAGCACGGCCAACTCTGGCCATACTATAAACGAGCAAAATCGTTAAAGTACCCCCGAAAAAGGCGAATAGGGGTACAGCACCAAAACCTCCGACGGAGAGGGAAAATCCGCTGAGCATGGCAAAAACGGCTCCAAGGGCAGCCCCGGAAGATATACCGATAACATATGGATCTGCCATAGGGTTTCGGAATAACCCCTGGAAAACTGCTCCCGAAACAGCCAGCGAACTTCCAACAGCAGCTGCCAGTAAAACACGGGGTATGCGAATCTGCAGCAGAATATCTCTGTATACCGGGGCTATTTCCAGTGCCCTGTCAGAAGAATAGAAAGGGAGTGCATCAAAGAGCATAACCAGTATATTTCGCCATCCTATCGAAACCGCCCCAAGCATCGTACCCAGGACAATCGTTAAAAATAGCAGCATAACCAGCCCAGTCATGAATAACGGCCTGGTTATGCCTCCCGATTTTATTTTTTCAGTAAAAATACTTTTATGTAACAGCTGTTATTACCTCACTTTAATGTTTAGAACAGTTCCGGGTAAAAAAGTCTCGCTGCTTCTTCAATCGCTTCAACAATCCTCGGGCCCGGTCGGGCAAAAATATCATCTGAAGCTGCTTGAATCCGGCTGTTCTGAATTGCCGGTATACTCTCCCATCCAGGCCTGCCGGCCATAGAATCAAGAACCAAATCCGCAGTCCCATGATAATCGGGGTATAAAATAATATCCGGCTGTCTTTCAGCAACAACTTCAGCGCTGACCTGGGGATAATTTTCATTGATGTCACCGAAAATGTTTATTCCACCGGCCAGGGTAATTATCTCGTTGATAAAAGCTCCCTGTCCCGCCGTCATAACGGGGTCTGAATATACTTCATAGTATACCTTAATCTTTTCATCCTGGTCCACTTCAGCGACAACTGATCCTACAGCATTAATTCTGTCCTGCATGGATGATACCAGGCTTTCTCCGGCTTCAGGCACATCAGCAACGATGGCGACCAGCTGGATACTGACAAACAAATCAGCCACTGTAGAAGATTCAATTACCATTACCGGAATCCCCAGTTCTTCAAGACGGGGAACTTCCTCTTCATGAATGGTCGAAGCAAGGATCAGGTCCGGCTCCAATTCAATTATTTTCTCAATATTGGGGGTTGAAAATCCGCCAACGATATCTTTTTCCAGAGCCTCGGCAGGATAGTTACAGTATTCTGTAACACCGACCACCCTATCACCCAAACCAAGGGCAAAAACTATTTCCGTATTACTCGGGGAAAGTGAGATAATCCTCTGGGGAATTTCTTCAATCACTACCTCGCGGCCCATCTGATCGGTGATAACAATCGGCATTTCTGGCAGGGGAGGACTTGTAACCTTATCTGAATCCGGTTGAAGATCAGTTTCAACCCCGTTATCAGTGCCGCTGCATCCGGCCATTAACAGCATAAAACCAAACAACAAAACAATAAAAATAAACAGGCCTTTTTTCAAGTTTTCACAGCTCCTTTTAAAATTTTAAGCTCCAGCATTCATCAGGGAAAGCTGGAGCTTTTTATATAAACAAAAAACCACGGTAAGGAAAACGTGGTTTTTACCCCGCCTTACCCTTTCGCCCGAAGGGGTTAAGCGCGCTATCAGGCAGGTCTCCTGGCTCGTGTTCACTGCATCCCCCGCCTTCCCGGTATACTAAACCAGTGGCATTTCGGAGATGCTTCCCACTTACAGTGGCGGGACCGCGCCGGATTTTCACCGGCTTCCCTTATTAAGTCTTACAACACCTGACAGGCCTCTATTTAATTGTCGGTATTTATTATACCATTACCATTTTTGCTTGTCTAATGCATTTGAAAATATTTCTGCCGATATTTAAACTTTTACTTTTAACAACTCCGGTTCTTTCAACACTCCAACATTGGCCAGGGTAAATATTGCCAGCGCAACCCAGATAAATCCAAAACTTATTATATGAGGCACTGTAAAATCTTCTTTAAAGATAAATATACCCAGCAGCAGAGTAATCGAGGGAGCAATATACTGTAAAAATCCCATCATTGAGAAAGTTGTCAACTCTATTCCGCGTGCAAAAAATAAAAGAGGGGTTGCGGTAATGATTCCTGTCCCGGCCAATATAAACTTTAGAGCTGCCGGTGAACTGCTCATCGCTCCGGAAGCGGTTGATTCCAGGCTAAAGATATAAATTAAGGCCACCGGCAACACTATAAGGGTTTCAAGAACCAAACCTGTTACAGGGTTCAGTTTGATAATCTTTTTAATGAGTCCGTAAAGAGCAAATGTTACTGCCAGGAAAAGAGCTATCCAGGGGATTCTTCCGTATTGAAAGGTTATGATCAAAACTCCAATTGAAGCAAGAATTATTGACACTACCTGCCAGCGCATCATTTTCTCCTTTAATATTATAACTGAAAAAAGAACCACAACCAGGGGGTTCATGTAATATCCCATACTGGTTTCAATCACATGATCGGCATTTATCGCATAGATATAGGTTAACCAGTTAACGCTTATAATTAACCCACACAGAAATATCATTAATAACTTTTTTCTGACAACCATCACTTTAAGTGTTTCTTTTAAACCGCCAGTCAGAAGAACAACCAGGAGCATAAAAACAAAAGACCAGACAATCCTGTGGGCTAAAATCTCAACAGCCGGAACTTCCTGCATCAATTTCCAGTACAAGGGAAGAAAGCCCCACATGAGGTACGCAATAATCCCGTAGAAAATCCCTGCGGAATTCTCATCTTTTGCTTTAAAATAATTCATCAAAAATCTGCTCCCAAAAAATAAGCTATACAAGGATTATAGCTTATTTTTAATTTACCAGTCTGGCAATAACCACTTCACTGCGAAAAGTGATCTGCAAGTTAACTATCTATTGCATTCCGGGCAATCTTCATCCTCTCCGCACATTCGCTTTGTCCCAGTTTTTCAATATCTTTCAGTTTAAGAGCTTCCAATTCATCTACTGTAAGGACAATCTCTCCCAGGGCAGATTTTGGTATGCCGGCCGGTTTAAAGAAAGTAACGTGCGGCTTCGCGCTTACAAATCTCGGCTTATAGGGGCGCGGCATGTCAGCTCTCCTTTAAGTGTAGGATAATACCGGTAATTCATAGTAACAAATAGTTCAGCGAAAGGCAATCTTAATTGAGCAGTGATGCAAAATTAACCCATGTCTCTACAACCTTACTGCTTGTAGACCCGCCTGAATATTCTACAACAGAAACTCCATTTACAATCGCTTCAATGCTGAAACCGAAGATTTTCCGACTCCGCCCTTCCCGCTCATCACTGCAATAGTTTTTCCGATACTGCTCATTTCCGGCTGCGAAAGCTTCTCAATAGCACCACCCTCTTTAACAAATCGAATATCCTCAGTCCCTTTTTTACCTTCCATAACTTTGCCTCCATTCTATGCGTTAGTGTAGACTATGATAGTTTTGGGTATATATCAATAATTATTTTTGTTTTTTCATTTGTACAGATATATTTTTAAAATCGGGGTAAAATAACAAGTAGATTGGAAGGTGATTAAAGTGAAGCTGAAGCACCTGTTCGGACCTGTTCCATCACGCCGCCTGGGTATTTCTCTGGGCGTCGATCTAATTCCTTATAAAACCTGTACCCTGAACTGTGTTTACTGCGAATGCGGTGAAACAACAGATTTAACAATTACCAGAAAGGAATATATACCGGTGGATAGCGTAATCGCAGAGCTTGAAGATTATCTGAAGAATAATCCTCGCCTTGATTACATCGCCTTTGCCGGTTCTGGTGACAAAGCTTACACCAATCAAATTCTCCGGATTCTTTCCAGAAGACCATGTACAGTGGAAGATCTGCAGGCAATAATGGACCTTCATCCTGCTGAGTTATTAAAATATGTAAATCATTTGTTGGCTACAGGCCGGATCGAAATGGTAACAAAAAACCGGGGTGTTTTTCTTAAAATGAAAAACCACCCCGGTGGATATGCTTGATAGCCTTACAAAGCTTTGATCACTTCCCGGCAGAAAGCAGGAAGATCCCTGGGCATCCGCGAGGTAATGATATTTCCGTCTCTGACCACTTCCTGATCAAGATACTGGGCCCCGGCATTCACCAGATCATCTTTGATTGAATAAAAAGAAGTTACCTTCTTACCATTCGCAGCTCCAATCGAAGCCAGCATCCAGGGTCCGTGGCAGATGGCTGCAATCACTTTCCCCAGGTTGTAAGCTTCCTTCAGAAACCGGATCAGATCATCAGAACGACGCATATGATCGGGTGAATATCCACCCGGGATAATTACTGCATCATATTCCTGCGCTTTTGCTTCAGCAGCTGAAATATCGGCCAGGGCAGGGTAACCGTACTTACTTTTATATTCCTTTGCTTCCGGAGCAATAACCGTCACTTCTGCTCCGGCCTCAATAAAACGATAATAGGGGTACCAAAATTCCGGATCTTCATACAGCTGTTCCAGGAAAATGGCAATTCTCTTATCATGCAGACTCATTATTATCCCTCCTTTAAATTATTGTGGATTACCATTTAAGTTTCAACCAATAATTATTAGAATCCATTAAATTCAAACCAGCTAAACCCGAGAGCAAATTCAATTAAAGCCATTACCAGGTATAAGATCAAGCTTATTGCCAGCGGCCATTTAAACCAGCCACGGGGCAGCCATCCGCTTCTATAGGCGAATAGCGGTTCTGAATGGGTACGTTTATTCAAGATCCTCATGCCCCAGAAAACTCCCCCCAGGGCCAGGATAAACAAGGGCATCAAAACCAGGAAACTTCCCGGATCTGTTTCAGCCGTGGCTTCAACGTTACCCGCTGCATACAGGTATGTGGCCGCATAAAAATTATTCAACATATGATAGAGAATTCCTCCCCACAGGGAACCGGTTTTAATTACTATCACCGCCATAACCAAACCCAGGATAAAAGTGCTTAACAGGTTGGTGAAAGAGACGTGATAAAGGGCGAAGAGAAATGAACTGAAGACAACTGCCTGGAGCTTTCCACGATCTTCCATCGCCGGCATAATAGTTCCCCTGAATAAAAACTCCTCGCAAATCCCTGCAGAAAAAGAAAGAACTGCAATATATGTCAGGTATTCTGCTAAACTTTTTGGCGGCTCAATAACCGTGATCGGCTGGTAACCCAGTTCCATCAATCCGGTTACGAGCGCTGCAGCAAGCCCCATATTTAATATCCAGAACGATGCGGAGAGAATGATAATCGGCGGGATAAAAACCAGCTTTAACCCTCGCAACCTGGCAAATTCTGCTTTATCAACCCGGTACCGTGACCAGTACCAGAGAGCAGGAGGCAAAATCAATCCCCACTGGGTTGCAATCATACCCAGTTCAAAATGGATGCTTTGGAATATTGAACCCAGGACAAGCAATAGAAGAAACACGAAAAGATAAAGACGCATTGCCGAATCAAGACCGGGCTTTAACTGCAGTCTGTCGTCAATAACTTCATTCATCCGGACTATCACCCCTGTAATATATTTGGTTTACAAATTTCTATCAGATTGTTATAAGCAAATCCGGCCATTTTTGATTACCCTGTCAACCAGGTTCGTCCCGTAGCGATAGGCCAGATAATCATAATTGGGAGCATCAAAGATTACCAGGTCAGCTTTTTTACCCTTTTCCAGGCTGCCTATTTCAGCAGCACGACCGAGGGCGTGAGCAGCATTAATGGTAACTGCATTGATTACTTCCGGGGGAGTCATCCGCAGGTAAAGACAGGCCAGGTTAATAATTAACTGTAAATTATTATTCGGGGAACTCCCTGGGTTAAAATCAGTTGCCAGGGCAACGGGAACTCCGGCATCAATCAATTTTCGGGCCGGGGCATAATGCTCTTCTTTTAGATAAAATGTGGTTCCCGGAAGTAAAACAGCAATTACTCCCGCTTCAGCCATCCTGATGATCCCCCTGTCGGAAATAACCAGCAGGTGATCGGCAGAAACCGCCCCGAGCTCTGCAGCTAATTCTGCACCTCCCAGGGGAACTATCTCATCAGCATGTATTTTTAATTCAAGCCCCATATCACGGGCTGCGCTCAAGACCCGTTTTGACTGTTCGACAGAGAAGACTCCTTCTTCACAGAAAACATCACAATAGCGTGCCAGTTCATTCTTAACAACCAGGGGTAGCATCTCTTCAATGACCAGATCCAGGTAGCGGTCAGGCGCCTCCCTATATTCTTTTGGAACAGCATGGGCGCCCAGAAAGGTCGGCACAAGATCGACCGGTTGGCTGGCATCAACTTCACGTACTGCCTGCAGGGTTTTTAATTCAGCCTCCGTGGAGAGCCCATAACCGCTTTTTGCCTCGGCAGTGGTTGTTCCCTGTTCCAACATTTGATGACAGTACTTGATGCCTCTTGCAACAAGCTCATCCATTGAAGCAGCCCGGGTTGCTTCAACACTGTTTAAAATTCCGCCTCCTCCAGCCAGAATTTCAAGGTAAGGAATGCCCTGCAGTTTCATGGATAGTTCATATTCTCGTGAACCTCCGAAAACTACATGGGTGTGTGGATCGATTAAACCCGGTAGAACTATTTTCCCCCGGGCATCCACAACTTCTGTTTCAGCAGAAACCTCAACCCGGGCTCTTACCTGATCCGTCGTCCCCACGGCAATAATCAGATCATTCATAACTGCAATGGAACCATCCTCAATTATATTTAGTACTCCCTGCTTTGAACCGGCAAGAGGTTTGGCTGAAGCACCGGAGGATGTTACAAGCTGGGCTGCATTTTCCACAAGTAATGATACCTTCATCTCTTTCACCGCCCTGCATTTTGCTCAATTTCAGTTATGATTTAAAAGTCTTTTTGACCAGGTTGCTGATCATAGATTCATCGGTAAGATAAGGCAGGGTTATCTGATCGGTTCCCCTGTTATCCAGGTTATAATCGATCGCTGTGGTTATGGAATGTTCATTTCTTGCCCAGGCACGGCGGGCTACGCCACCCATAACATCCCAGGGCATAGCTGTGGAAAGGATCTTGTCTACTCGTTCACTGCCATCGAGAACCATCCCGAAACCACCATTGATTGCTTTACCTATACCGACCCCGCCACCATTATGCAGGGCAACCAGGCTCATCCCTCTTGCCGCATTTCCGGCAAAACAGTGAACTGCCATCTCGGCCATGACGTTGCTGCCATCTTTAATATTGGCAGTCTCCCGGAATGGAGAGTCGGTACCGCTAACATCGTGATGATCCCGGCCCAGCATGATCGGCCCAACCTCTCCATTACGGACCATCTCGTTAAATCTCAAGGCTATTCTTGTCCGGCCGGAAGCATCCTGATAAAGTATCCGAGCCTGGGTTCCCACTACAAGGTGGTTCTTTTCCGCATCCCTGATCCAAACATAATTATCTCTGTCCTGACCGCACCGTTTTGGGTCTATGCATTCCGAAGCGACTCGATCAGTTTTTCTCAAGTCTTCCTTTTTACCACTCAGGCAAACCCAACGAAAGGGTCCATAGCCGTAATCAAAAAGCTGTGGGCCCATTATATCTTCCACGTAGGATGGGAATATAAAACCATCTTTTTCGTCCAAACCGTTTTTTGAGACTTCTTTTACGCCAGCATCAAAAACTGCCTTTAAAAATGAGTTGCCGTAATCGAAGAAATAGGTACCCTTCCTGACCAGGGTTTGAATCAGTTCAAAATGTTTTCTTAAAGAAAGATCCACTCTTCTCTTAAGTTCCGCCCTGTTCTGACGCAGAAGGTCTGTTCTTTCATCAAAACATAAGCCCTGAGGGCAATAACCTCCATCGTATGGGGCATGGCATGAAGTCTGATCCGATAAGAGATCAATTTTAATTTCATACTTTACGGCATAAGCAAGCAGGTCCACAATATTACCATGATATGCAATTGATAAAGGTTTCCGGGATTTTTGGGCCTCTGAAGCCAAGCTGAATGCTTCCTCAATATCACCGGTAACCACACCTACCCAACCCTGCTCATGCCTTGTATTAATCCTGGATAGATCAACTTCGGCTATTATACCTACTCCACCGGCTATCTCAACTGCTTTTGGCTGGGCTCCGCTCATGCCTCCCAGGCCGGAAGAGACAAATAGAAATCCCTTCAGATCTTCATCTTCACTGATACCAAGTTTGATCCTTCCCGCATTTAGAATGGTATTGAATGTCCCATGAACGATTCCCTGGGGTCCAATATACATCCAACCACCGGCAGTCATCTGACCATAATTGGCCACTCCCATCTGCTCGGCAACATTCCAATCTTCCGGGTTATCATACATCCCCACCATGAGAGCGTTGGTAATTATTACTTTGGGCGCATCGGGTTTAGAGCGGAAAAGACCCAGGGGGTGACCTGATTCAACAACCAGGGTTTGGTTTTCAGTCATAACCTCCAGGTACTTTTTGATCAGGCGGTACTGCATCCAGTTCTGACAAACCCGCCCGGTTTCACCATAGGTAACCAACTCGTATGGATAGAGCGCAACATCGAAATCAAGGTTATTATCGATCATTACCTGAACAGCTTTACCTTCAAGACAGTTTCCTGAATATTGTTCAACAGGCTTACCTTTAATATCTCCGGGCGGGCGGTACCGATAACCGTAAATCCGTCCCCTGGTGGTTAACTCTTCAAGGAATTCAGGTGCAAGTTTATCATGAAATTCCGGCGGTATGTATCGTAAAGCATTTTTTAAAGCGATTTCAGCCTGGTTTCTGCTCAGAGTAAAATTCCTGGCCGGAGCGCGCCTGATTCCTGCTTTGAATCGGGGCATATGATAAAATTCCTTATCAAGTTTAAGCTCCATAGCCTTGTCAATTTTGTTATTGAGAAACATCTACCCTCATTCCTTTCACTCTTCAAATTTTCCTGGGAAAATTAATTATATTATGGGGTATATGCAGTCAGCAGGTTGAAATCATCCTGAAGCTTTAGTATCCTGTATAGTGACCTATTCAAACGATCTTCAGTGATCAAACCCTGGTTGTATGCATTTTCAATTATAATTACCGCCTCTTCCTGCATCTCCCTGTCCTGGCCGATGAGCAGCAGGTCTACACCGGCCATGAATGTTCCGAGTATGATTTCTTCCCAACTGTAGTTATCCGTGAGCGCCGCCATTTCAAGATCGTCAGAAATGATTACTCCTTCATATCCGAAGTCATTTCGTAATAACCCAATCAACTCTGCAGACATGGTAGCCGGTTTGTCATCAACACCGGACACTACAATATGAGCGGTCATAATAACCGGTATACCTGCCTCAATTCCTTTTTGAAAGGGAATCAGCTCAAAGGACAGTAATTCTTCCAGATTCTTATTCAACACCGGTAATTCCAGGTGCGAATCCTCAACAGTCGAGCCGTGCCCCGGGAAATGCTTGCCGACAGAAATTATACCGCCATCATTTAAACCCCGAAAAAAAGAAATCCCGTGGCTTGTTACCAGGGCTGGATCGCTGCTGAAAGACCTGTTGCCAATCACCAGGTTTCGACTGTCTGTTTTGATATCCAGAACGGGAGCCAGGTTCATGTTAACCCCATAACCGGCAAGCCTTTCTGCCATCTCCAGCCCGATTGAGTATACTTCCTCTACACTCATATTCCCCATTTCCGAAGCTGAAGGAAAATCCATTTCGGGGATTCGGGATACCGAACCACCCTCTTCATCTATACAGATCAAAAGTGACCGGCCCGAAGGTACAAGATCCTGCAGTTCATTGGTAAAATCAACAAGCCATTCGTCTTTTATAATATTCCGCTCATAAATAATGACTCCGCCAAAAGGAAAGCTGCGCCATCGATCTTCCAGGTTCGGAGTAACCATATCTTCCTCCAGTCCAACTATCACTAACGCGGCAGCCTTTTGACGAAGGGACATGGATTCAATAAATTTTTCAATCAAATCCGGTTTATCATCTTCATCCTCTTCCACCTCAGCCGGTTTAAGGTGATCAGGTTCCGGCTGTTCGGTACAGCCCTGATGATAAAAGATAATAACCGGGAAAATTATCAGCAGTAATATCAGCCTTAAGATTGTTTTCAGCATGATTTTATCTTCTACTAATCGGCTAATTTATCCTTTTTGTTGTTTTCTTTATGGCGCTGTTATGTTAGAATAGGCAAGTTGGTCATATGAAAGTGGAGATGATTGTAAATGCAGATTGGTTTGGTAGGTATGCCCGGTGCGGGTAAAACGACTTTATTCAACCTTTTAACTAATAATAACCGGCCAACCGGAATGGGTATGGCTGATGAAGTTATTGTAGGCAGTGCTGTAGTTCCTGACCTGCGTATAGATTATTTAAGCGCTCTATACAAACCACGTAAAACGACATATGCCCGAATTGAGTTCAAAGATATCCCCGGGGTAAAGATGAAAGACAGTAAGGCGCGCGCCTCAAGATTGCTGGAGGAAGTGCGCAGCACCGATGCTCTCGTTCAGGTCCTCAAAGTTTTTAACGATAACGGCTGCTTGACCGATCCGTCCATTTCGTATAGTGATCTTATCAATTACCGAGCAGAATTGCTTTTGGCTGATATTGATGCTCTGGAAAAAAGAATCGACCGTCTTCTAAATAATCATAAGGCAGCTAAAGAGAGCATCCTGCAGGTTCCCATTTACAAAAAATTACTGGACGCCCTGGAAAATGAGCAGCCTGTCAGTAGTGTTAAATTGACCGATGTTGAAAAACAGATTCTAAACGGACAGGCTTTCTTAAGCGAAAAGCCTCTTTTCCTGGTGATCAACCTGGATGAAAGTCAGCTGCAAAAGTTAAATTATCCCGGCAAAGATAGAATAGAAACATTTACAGCCCAAACTGGAATACCGGCAATCAATGTCAGTGCCCGGGTCGAAATGGAAATAAACCAGCTTGATTCGGAAGATCGCCAAACGTTTATGGATGATCTAAACCTTGTTGAATCAGGGTTGGGTAAACTGTCCCGCCTTGCTTACAAACGCCTCGGCCTGATCTCATTCTTTACCGTTGGCGAAGATGAAGTAAGGGCATGGACCATTAAAGAGGGCACAACAGCAAGGGAAGCCGCCGGCAAAATCCACTCCGACATCGAGCGCGGTTTTATCAGGGCTGAAGTGTTCCACTATGACTACTTACAGCAGTTGGGCAGCACAGTTAAAGTCCGAGAAGCCGGCCATTTCCGCCTCGAAGGTAAAGACTATACTGTCTCCGACGGAGACATCATCAACTTCCGTTTCAACATCTAAAATAAGTTAAAACAAGTATCCCGAGTACTTTTATTAACTTATTGTTTATTAAGTTAATAACTTAGTACGCAGAGCACTAGGTATTGATGGTTAAGTTGCTGTTTCCCCTAATTCTTTTTATGCTATCTACATCCCTGAAATAGCGTCTGACTATTCTATCCTGAGTATTACGGGAGAAGGGGGAATCAGAGCGTCTGACTACATCGGACAAAACCAGTTTTGACCGTGAATATATACCGGTTTTCGGCCAAAGCCTGCAGAATCTCGGGTATTCCGTGGCAGCACTGGCATTGACCTTAAAGGCTCCAACCGATGCATTAAATCCGCTCCGGAGAAAAGCGGCGGAATGAGAATCACCATAACAGGATAGATTATATACAAGTCGCAGGCAGCCTGTACTGGAAATACGTGTAATCTCCCGGCCCAGATGATTTGATGAAATCCACTGGTCATAAAATCTGATCCGGCCAGGTTCACCATGAAGCTGGATGAAGAGATCCAGGGTGTTAACCCTTATATCTCTGAAAATCTGATCAAGCGAGGATAGGAATTTTGATCTGCTGGCATTTCGGTCCTTTAAGACATGTATAAAACGGTAATGTTTACCAAGAAAACGTCTGGCTATCCCTACACCGGCTGTCTCGGTAAATTGATATAACCACCGGAAGCGACGATCTCCATGTTCAGATAGGGAATTAACTATAAGTAAAACACGCTCACTCCTGGATACAGGATCATTGATCATTTTGATATCCTTTCTTCTTTACTCAACACCAATCAAAGAACGGTAGTAACGGCTGTTTGTTCTGCACAGATCGCACTTCAATCAAATCACTCTCCCCACATATTTTTTACATTAATGCCAACTATATATTCTCAATTTGGTGACCGATTCAAAAATCCCCCATAATTAAATTATAACCTTGTTTACTGTTACCTGCTAAAAATCAAATCCATAATACCAAATTTATAAAGTTAGACGTTATGTTAATTATTATTAACGGGTTGAATGGTTCAGCATTTTAAGCTACAATAAGCAGGTTAGTGTAAATACAATTTGTACTAGACATCGAAAAGAGAAGGGATGAAGGATGGAAAATATTAAAACTGAAATTACTGACAGCCTTCTACCAAGAATAAGCCATGTCGCACGTGGCCACAACGGGATAACATTTGTCGGTTCAGCTGCCGGAGGTGAAAAACCGGTAAACATCAGCTGGGCTGAACTGTATGAGGAAGCCCAGGCAATGGCCGCAGCGCTACAAAAACAAGGCATTGTAACGGGCGATCATGTCGCTATTCTCGGTTTAACCAATCGACCGTTGATTATTGCAATTCAGGCAATCTGGCTGGCGGGTGGTTGTGTTATTGTATTACCCATACCGATGCGAATGAGCTCGTTAAACGAATTTGTTAGTCAGACAAGGGCATCAGTTGCCTATTGTGACGCAAAAGCATTATTACTGGATCCTGCTCTCGGAGCAATGTATGAGCCACAAGCCGGTGATCCCCCTGTAATGCTGATCGACGATCTTTTGCAGGCTTCAACCGGTCTAAAACCGCTTGATTACAGTAAAGTTGAACCTGATCCGGATGCACTTGCAATACTGCAGTTTACCTCCGGATCAACTTCAGAACCAAAAGGAGTGATGCTCCCCCACCGGGCAATCTGTGCCAATGTCGATGCCATGGATAAAGTGGTTGACCTGGACCTGATAAATGATGTAATGGTTTCCTGGCTGCCCCTGTATCATGATATGGGTTTGATCGGCATCCTTACCACGGCAATGATCAAGGGTTGTTCACTTGTTCTTGCCGCACCCCAGGATTTTCTCTCCGGCCCTGCGGACTGGATGTGCTGGCTTAGCGACTACAGGGGAACAATCACTGCCGGCCCCAACTTTTCTTATATTTTAGCCACCCGGGCTTTGAGGCGATTGAGCGATAGTGGAGTTTTTCTGGACTTAAGCCATATCCGCCTTGCATTAAACGGAGCCGAACCGGTAGATCCCGACTCGGTTGAAAATTTTGTTGCAGCTGCTAAAAGACATGGGTTTCGTCCGGGAGCTGAGTTCTGCGCCTTCGGCATGGCAGAAGTGACCATTGCCGGCACCTTTCCCCCGGTTATGCGCGGCATGGTTTGCGACCCGGTAGACAGAAAAATGCTTGAAGATGAAAGAATCGCCAACCCCTCTGATCCAAATTTACCGACAACCCGACGGTTGCCTCTCCTCGGCTCTCCTGTTCCCGGACTTGAAATGAGAATCTGCGATCCGGATTCAGGTAAGATTTTGACAGAACGTGAAATCGGCGAACTACAAATAAAGGGTGCATCATTAACTTCCGGCTATTACAAACGACCGGATCTTACAGAAAAATTGCTGGCCGATGGATGGCTGCACACCGGTGATCTCGGCTATTTCGTTTCCGGACCCGGCGGAGGTCCCCCGGAATTGGTTATATGCGGACGTCTCAAAGATATTATCATCGTCGCCGGCCGCAATATTTATCCCGAAGATATCGAAAGGGCTGCCGGAGCAATTGAAGGAGTCAGGGCAGGTAATGTCATCGCTTTTGGCATTGACAGCAGCAAGGGGAAGGAATCTATAGTAGTTGTTGCCGAAATTAAGAATAACACAGATGAAATCAAAAAAAATATCCGTTACAGGGTTTTGAGTGTTTGCGGAGTTTCGCTAAAAGAAATTTGCCTTGTAAAAACCGGAACTCTGCCGAAAACAAGTTCAGGTAAACTTCAACGGTCTCTATGCCGTAAACAGTATAAAGAGGGAAAACTAACATTGGCTTAATAAACGATTCGGGAGGAAATTAAACGATGCCGGATAAAAAACCACTGGCAACTATTGAAATGGAAAACGGAAATCAGATCATGATTGAGCTTGATCCTGAGAATGCTCCGAATACGGTAAGAAATTTTATTCATCTTGCCCAAAGCAACTTTTTTGACGGGTTAACTTTTCACCGGGTTATTCCCGGATTTATGATCCAGGGAGGCTGCCCCAGGGGGAAAGGGACAGGGGGGCCGGGATATAACATCAAGGGCGAGTTTGCAGCCAATGGTTTTAACAACAGCCTTAAACATACTCGCGGAATGGTCTCAATGGCCCGCGCCCAGCATAACGATTCCGCCGGATGCCAGTTTTTCATTACCGTTGCTGATGCAGGACACCTTGACGGTCAGTATGCCACTTTCGGCCGCGTAATGGAGGGTATGGACACTGCAGATCAAATCGCAGCTGTCGATCGTGACAGCTTCGATAAACCGAATATTGAGCAAAAAATAAAATCAATAACCGTCGAAACTTACGGGGTTGCCTACCAGCCCCCCGAAAAGGTTTAATCCTACTGCATTAACTTTTCTACATTAACTTTTCTATAGACTTACTGAGAGCCCCGATATGGGCCGGGGTGGTTCCACAGCAACCACCAACCAGAGAAGCACCATTCAATACTGATTGCACAACTCCTGCGGCATAATAATCAGGACTCATGTCGAACATGGTCTTGCCATTGATCAATTTCGGTCTTCCGGCATTGGGTTGGACAATAATCGGCAGTTTTGTTGATTCTCTGTAGCGTTTGACAATTTCGGCCATCCCGGCCGGGTCGATATCACCACAATTGGCGCCAACTGCTGCAGCTCCGTACTGTTCTGCAGCTTTCGCCGCTTCGGTAACAGAACTGCCCATTATTGTTCTTCCCCCTTTGTCAATAGTTGAAAATGCCAGTGAGACAATAACCGGAAGGGAACTTACTTTTTTACAGGCTTTAAGAGCGCAAACTGCCTCTCTAAGATCACTCATTGTCTCAATAATCAGGCCGTCAACCTCCTCTTCATCAAAGATCTCAGCTTGTTCGGCATAATTTTTGATGAATTGTTCTTCTGTAAAATTTCCATAAGGCTCAAGTAGTTGGCCGGTTGGTCCCAAATCACCGAAAACAAGCTTATCCTTACCAACCGCTTCTCTTGCAATTTTAACTCCGGCCCGGTTTACCATTTGGACATCAATTAAACTATCATGCGCTTCTATACTGATTCTGTTCATCGTAAACGTATTGGTGATAATGATATCAGCTCCGGCAGTACTGTATTCACGATGGATCTCTCTGACCGAATCAGGGTGAGTTAAATTGCTGATTCCACCCATCTCACATCCCCGGACTGCCAGTTCAGTACCCATTCCGCCGTCGATAAGTAAAACTTTTTTACTCTTCAGCAGTTGCTCAAATTTCATTTTCCCACCCTACTTTTCCGGGATTATTTAATTGTTAAGCTGAATAAATTATACCAGATACCGGAGTGACACTTCTACCCTTCCTTACTGCTCATCACTTTTCCTGACCTGATCTTCGGGCCAACAGGTTTTCCAGGCTTTCTATCTCCAGTCCTTTTGCTCTTAAGCCGTCAATTACGGGCCCCAGCGCGTCCACAGTGGAACAGCGGTTTGCTCCTTCACCACCCAGCAGAGAACCGCTGTCATGAAACAAAATGATATCTCCGGCAGAAACTCTTTCAAGAATTCTACGTGTAACACCTGAAGCAGTAGACCTGGGATGCCAATCCTGTGATGATATGCTCCACAAGATCAACTCCTGCCCCAGCAATTTAGCGATACGGCGCATCCGCATATCATAAAGCCCCCGCGGCGGCCGGAGATACTGCGGGTATGTGCCTGTATTCTGAAGAAGAAGCAGGTTTGTCCGCATGATCTGGGCCGTCAGTTGAGGTGGTGATGTGTTGGGGACGGTAATATGTCCATATGTATGGTTGCCTATTTCATGCCCTTCCTCAACTACCTTCCGGGCAATCTCGGGATATTTTTCAATCTGGCTGCCAACCATAAAAAATGTTGCCCTTGCTTTCTTGGCAGAAAGGACTTTCAGAATTTCTTCTGTATAAAGTTTTCCCGGACCATCATCGAAGGTGAGGACAACTTTATTATCCGCATCGGAAAACCTACGGATAATGTCTGCCTGTGTGCCAAAACCATGGTATACGTAATAGTAAGCAACTCCCATCAGTATAAGCGATGATAATACCACAGTACCGGACCATAGTAATATCTCACTGATGATAAAGAAAGGGATTATTAATGCTATTAAACGGGTAATATAGTAACTGATAACGAGAGATCCTGATAGAAAAATGAGGACTATCAAACCCCGGACCATTAAATCAATGAACAAAATTAAACCTCCTGTAATCTTTTTCTCTAAGTCAGATTGTGATTAATTCACCGCCAGCCCCGTTGATTCTGAGAATATAATTCATTTCAGGTTTTACATTGTAACGCTGGCCCATCCAGATAAAAACTATTTCATCATCTTGATTGCTTCTTCCGGCAGAAATATCAAATCTCAGGCTAAGTTCGGAAGACAATAAGAGCGGTTTGTTGTCAAGGCTTTTAAAGTTCAATTTGGGAAGATCATAGCCCTGCCCTCCGGGCAAATCAACCTGCAGTACGGCTTCATCTGGCTCTGATTCCACGCTGGGTGGAGACAGTCGAGGGGAATGATCAAATGTTGTCGCCCACTGAATATATCCTGTCAGCTCCCTTGTTTCAGGGAAGATATAACAAAAATGCTGATAACGACAGTAAAGAATCTGTATTGCCCATGCTGAAGACATACCGAACTGCATTACAGCCGGGTCCCCCGGCCCGCGTGAACTCCAACCTATGGCCCCGGTTTCTGCATTATAGGTTTCATACAACCCTGCAGAATTGTATAATGTGCGGGTAATCCTTTCATGCAGCAGCGAAGCTTCTCTCGTGTAACCGAAGCGGTACAAAACCTCCAGAGCAGCGTAGTTGTTTATCATCCAGATCTGTCCTCGCCAGTAATAACCATCCTTCCTGCTGTTATAGTTATAGTCATTGAAAGCAACACTTGGAATGCCATATTCACCCCAGAATTTATCAGGATCCAATAAGTGTTTTTCTATAACCGTCCGGATTTTCTCCAGGCAATTACAGGCTCCTGTAAAAACCGGCCACCATATTGCCGGAGTCATCACCTCGATAAATGTTCCGTTACGTCTGTCCAACCAGGCTTCCTGCTTCGAAGACCATAACCCCTCGGTTATTTTCTTCTTCAGTTCGCCGCTATGTTCATTATATCTTGCTGCTTCATCTATCAATCCGGCTTTCCTGCAGAGGTAAGCCACATTAAGATAAGATTGGAACAGCCAGCAGTTTAAATCAACCGCACTGAAAAAACGCGGAACCAGTCCGATAATAAAACTGGGAAGAAAACTGGGTGGGTAGAAACGGGGGCTGTCATCAAGCCCTGATTCAAGACCGTTCAGATAAGAAAAGAAACCATTTTTCAGTTTTCGATTTTCTTCCCACCAGTGCAAATTCTCGCGTAAGGGAGGTAGTGCCATTTTCAGGAATTTTTCTCTTTCCCCGGCATGGCTGAATCGTTCATAAACCCTGACAGCTGCCCAGGATTGCAGGGGTGGCTGAGAATACAGATCAAGCACCCCTTTTAAAGAATCATCAACTTTACTGGGGATATGGCTGCGCTCGGAACCTGAAAAAATTGTTATCCCTTTAACCCTCAGTTTAAACCGGGCTTTATCCCTGGCCCGGCTGTTGCCTTCGAGCTGGGTGAGCAGCACTTCAGCAGCTTTCCCGGGGTTCCATTCGCTTATTCCGAGAACATGCTGCGGAGTATCCCAACCCCATATAAATGGGAAGTAAACTTTTGATGGTACTGAACCCCAACGTTTCATATTACCTCGCGGGTAGTACAAACTATTGTTTAAGGCCCAGGAAGCAAGTTCAAGAGTCCTTCTCGCCGATTCCTTTTCCGATTCACAGGGAAGAGTAATACTGCTGTGAAATTTTCTCCAGCGGTTTTCTGCAGTTTCTATCAATTTCTCCAGATGATCAAGTGCTCTCTCTGCCCTTAGTTTCGGTAAATCAGAAAAATCTGCTGAAAATGAGATTATAATCGACCATTTAAAAATCTCTCCGGGGAGCAATCTTACCTTGGGCCCACGCAGTTCTTTCTTTCCAGCCTGTCCTCCCTCCGAAGGCAGGAAATAAATATAAAGCTTCTGACCGGGAATCCGATGATAATTGGAAAGGTGAATACCTCTCCCGTTTTCCTTGAAAAAAGTGAACCCGTTAAAATGCGGATAAGGATTTTCCAGATCCCGCCCGGCAGTTGGTATAAAATAACAGGCCGGCTGGACTCTCGTTTCTCTGTCAGATTCCCACACAGATTCAAAAATAGCAAGATTATGCTGAATAAAAAACAACCTGCTGCGCATGCGGAAATGAAGGTCTTCTGCTTCTTCTTCAATGCAGTATGGATTAAAATGTACTTTTCGCGGTTTGGATAACTTAAAATATTTCTTATCACCATCTGCATAAAGTCTGAAAGCGAAGTCATACAGCCTGCCTGCTCCAAGTGATGTAATGGTAGCAAAAAGAGCGCTGCATCCCGCCCTGGCGCTTTCAGGAACCGTTTTAAAACCTAAATGGCTTCCCATCTCACTCATGGGAGAACCACTGGTACTTCCAGCTATATACAAAGGGGCTCCTGAAAACTGAGCTCTGTATTTTAAAGGCCTGACCAGGTTCTGCAGCTGTTTTCTGTAAATCAGCCAGGCCAGTAATAAAATGATTAAAATAACCGGTATGAAGTACAGAATAAACAAACCTTTCGTGATCAACATGAAATTAAATTTGCAGCGTAGTGGTGAATTACTGGAGTTTCTATTATAGTTATATGTTTTATAAGGATATCCCTGACTTTGATTTTTATAGTAACACAAAATAAGTCAGATACAAAATAATCCCGGAATTTATGTTCGATCATGCTTTAACTTGCATATTCTTTTTATCAATTCGACATAAACAATCGTAGTAAGCGGCCTGATCACCGATATCGGTAACCCGGTCAGGGGCAAGTTTATTTACAACACTACCGGTATTATGCCACCATCCTTCATAAACCATGACTGTCTCGGGAGGCACGTTGTCACTTATCTTCACTTTTAACTCAATGGTTCCCCGGATTGAAGAAACCCTGACCTCTTCACCATCAACAAGATTCTCGAACCGGGCAGTCTCAGAAGAGATGTAAGCCCAGATTTCATCGGCGCTGTTCAGGCGGTGAATGGAGTGTATGGAATTTCGTGGATGTGGTGTGGCAAACCAATAACGATAACCTTTTCCCCGGATATTCTGGTCACTCAGCTCAATAGGTTCGTGGTACAGGGGCAAACCATCAGCCCCATCATTAACAGCTTTCTCCGAATCGAAGTTGTATTTCCCATCTGCAGTTTCAAACACCCGGTCAGCCCAGGGGATTTCATTGCCTCCCGGAAGAAGCAGCGGAGATTTTTCTTTGATATCTTCCAAAGTGATCCCCAGGGCAGCAGTGAGAGGTCGTATAGCCCGGGTCAGCAGTTCGGATGAATCAGCTTCCGGAAATCCCTCAACGCCCAGAAGATCTGCCAATTCCTTCAGATAGTCGTATTCAACCCGGCATTCACCTGGAGGGTCGATAATTTTTGGTCCATAATTTAGATACTGGTGGCTCATCGAAGTGAAGAAAATATCTTCTGCTTCGGGGAAACAGGCAGCCGGCAGAACCAGATCGGATGCCGCAGCGGTATCGGTCATGAAATGGTCGGCAGTAACAACAAACGGTACCTTTGATAGAGCCGCACGCATTAATTCACTGTCACCGATCTGAACCATCGGGTTTGAGCGGCTAATGTAAAGAAAATCAATTTCGGGATCTTTTAAATTCATAATTGTTTCTGCAAGCTTTGGTTTCGAATATATGCGGTGAGTTGGGTTAAGATCCACTCCGCCGAGGTAATCATGATCAATCAGGCGGGTGGTTCTGAAATTGGCATAATTGGCACCGCCACCCGCAATCCCTATATTACCGGTTACAGCAGCGAGGGCATCAATAGCCCGGATAGTATTCCCCCCGTTGCTGTGTCGCTGCACTCCAAAACCGATCATTAAAGAAGCTGGTTTATGGCCGGCATAATCCAGTGCAAGTTTCATGATTTTTTCTGAAGGGATCCCTGTAATTTCTGCGGTTTTGTCCGGCGTGTAGTCAGCACACAGTTCCCTATACTGTTCAAAACCGGTGGTATAACTGGATATGAAATTAAAATCAGCAATCCCTGACTCAATTATAATTCCCGCCATGCCCAGGGCAAGCGCACCATCAGTACCGGGATTGATTCTGACATGCTCATCGGCCAGACCAGCCGTGGCGGTCCGGATTGGATCAATCAAAATAACCTTTGCCCCTTTTTCACTGGCTCTGCGTATATAGGGTAGCAAGTGAACCTGGGTATAAGCAGGATTCCGGCCCCAGATAACAATCAGTTTTGAATTGATCAAATCCTCATGGTGGTGTGACATGATCGTGCCAAAGTCATAACGCTGTGCCGCCAATCCGGCACCCCAGCACAGGCTGCCCCGATGCATGGTGCATCCTCCAAGAGCACTGAAAAATCTTGATTCAATATTCTTCAGAAGCCCCCCGTATCCACCATCAAAAAAGTGGAGCAGTGAGAGCGGTCCGTGGTTATTTAATGATTTGGATATCTTTTCCGCCATAGTATGAAGAGCTTCATTCCAGCTTACTCGTGTAAAACTACCAGCCTTTTTCAGTAAAGGGTTCATCAACCGATGGGGATGATAAAATCTTTCCAGATGCTTCTTTCCCTTGACACAAATGCTGCAGGCTGTAATCGGTTGATCCGGATCAGGCCCGATGGAAGCTATTTTCCCATTCTCTACTCCAACCAAAAAAGCACACTGATCCCAGCAATCCAACGAACATGCGGTTTTAATCATTTTCATTACAGTTCACCAGCTTTATCATGGAGTTTGGTTTTTTATTATAACATATTTTTATTCCAACCTTTGTTATTGACACCCGGGTAAGCATTGTTCCGGTAATAGCAAATAAAGGGATCTACCTTTAAAAACAGAATTATTAAATATTCAGGCTTAATCACTAAGTCTGATTAACTATGTCTCGCTGGAGGCAAACATATTTAGGGAGGAAAAATCTGCAGTGAAAAAAATATTGGTTACCGGTGCAATGGGCCAGATCGGAACAGAATTGGTCCCCTATCTCAGAAATATTTACGGCCTGGAAAATGTCGTTGCTTCCGGCAGAAGGATCAGGGAGGAATGCACAATCCTCTATGAAGGACCTTTTGAACTTATTGACATTACCCGGCCTGAACAGATTGATTATACCGTTAAGAAATATGAGATAGATACTATATATCATCTGGCTTCCATGCTATCAGCCCGGGGGGAAAGCAACCCACAGGAGCTATGGGAAATTAATATGAACGGACTGGTGAATGTCCTCGAGATTGCCCGGGCATATAAGTGCTCTCTCTTTTTCCCCAGTTCAATAGCTGTTTTTGGTCCCGATGCACCGAAAGTTAAGACTCCTCAGGATGCCCTTACCAGACCGACTTCCATTTACGGTGTATCCAAAGTTTCCGGTGAACTGCTTTGCGATTACTATCACCTGAAATATGATCTTGATATTCGCGGTCTCAGGTATCCCGGCGTTATCTCAAGTGCTGCCATGCCTGGTGGCGGTACTACTGATTATGCCGTCCACATTTTTTATGATGCTCTTAAGAAAAGCCGCTACACTTGTTTTTTAAAAGAAGATAGCTCTATAGATATGATCTACATGCCCGATGTACTTGAAGGAGCGGTCCAGCTTATGGAAGCAGATCCTTTTAGATTGCAGCATCGGAATGCTTTCAATGTTTCGGCAATCACTGTAACTCCACTCCAGCTCGCTGCTGAGATAAAGAAACATTTGCCTCAATTAGAAATCGATTACGAAATTGATCCCGTCCGTCAGTCTATCGCCGATAGCTGGCCTGATTCGCTTGACGATTCAGCAGCCCGCAGCGAATGGGGCTGGAATCCAAAATATGATCTTACAGCGATGACCAAAGATATGCTTTCTATCCTTTCCAAAAAGCTGAAATAAAACTTTGTCGGAAAAAGTCTGTTCAGGAAGGTGGATCACATGTCAAAAAAGATTCTTGAAGATTTACGTTCACAATTTAAGGTATTGCAGCAGGACGGGTTATATAAAAAAGAACGGATCATAACGAGTCCGCAATCATCAAATATTTCAATTTCTTCCGGTGAAAAAGTCCTTAATTTTTGTGCAAATAATTACCTTGGCCTGGCCAGCCATCCCGCAGTTATTGAAGCAGCCAGGAATACTATGGAAATGTGGGGCTACGGACTTTCATCAGTCAGGTTTATCTGCGGCACTCAGCAGATTCACAAAGAACTTGAACAGAAGGTATCTGAATTTCTGCATACCGAAGATACTATATTATACGCAGCCTGTTTTGACGCTAACGGTGGTATCTTTGAACCTCTGCTTGGAGAAGATAGTGCCATAATATCTGACGAGTTAAATCATGCTTCGATTATCGACGGAGTCAGGTTGTGTAAAGCTGCGCGATACCGTTATAAACATTCTGACATGAAAGAGCTGCGTAACTGCCTTGAGGAGGCAAAGCAGTCCAGGTATCGTTTAATCGCAACCGACGGTGTATTCTCCATGGATGGAGATATAGCCAAACTTCCTGAAATCTGTAAGCTGGCTGAAGAATATGATGCCCTGGTTATGGTTGATGACAGCCACGCGACAGGCTATATCGGAAAGACCGGCCGGGGAAGCTTCGAACACTTCGGGTTGGAAGGCAAAATAGACCTGATCACAACTACATTCGGCAAAGCACTCGGAGGAGCTATGGGAGGGTGTACATCGGGAAGAATCGAACTGATCGAGATGCTTCGCCAGCGATCCAGACCTTACCTCTTTTCTAATTCTCTTGCTCCTGCCGTGGTCGGAGGCACATTGAAAGTTATTGAAATGCTTTCAAGTTCCAACGAATTACGTGATAAAGTTATGGAAAACGCAGCTTATTTCCGCCAAAAAATGATTAATGCCGGTTTCACAGTAGTTCCTGGAGAAACCGCAATTGTTCCAGTCATGCTCTACAATGAACCTCTAGCCCTGAAGATGGCCGACCTGATGTTAAAAGAAGGAATCTATGTTATCGGATTTGCCTTCCCTGTTGTCCCCAGGGGTAAAGCGCGGATCAGGGTTCAGCTATCTGCAGCCCACGAAAAAGAACATTTGGATAAGGCAATTTCAGCTTTTATCAAGGTTGGCAGGGAATTGAAAGTAATCTGAGAGCAGGTGACTTAATGTCTGGATTTATTAAAAAAATTATGGTCACAATTACTGCATTCCTGACCCTTCTCTTTATCTTATTTGTCATTAATCAGACAAGTCAGGCTGTATCGCTGGCAACCGGAATTCATCCTGTCCTGGGGCAAATAGTTTTATATTTATTACTGGCTGTTTATGCCGCGGTTATCATCGTTCCCCTGTTTTTAATTTTCAAGAGACCGCTGACCCTGTTCCCTCCGGAAGATACAGAGGGAGAAGAATACCGCAGATACCTTCAACAGCTTGCCAAAAGGCTGTCAAGAAATCCACATGTGAAAGATGACAAAATAGATCCGGAGGATCGCGAAGCGATAGATGCTGCCCTAAAAGAACTTGATATATTGGCCGACAGCAGGCTTAAAGAAGCTGCAGGCGGCGTTTTTATCATGACTGCCATCTCTCAATATGGCGCACTAGACGCCGTGATTGTTGCCCTCAGCCAATTCAGGATGATCTGGCAGGTATCTCTGCTTTACAATCAGCGGCCTAATCTGCGTGAACTGGCCTATCTCTACGGTAACGTTTTCGCTACCGCTTTCCTGGCAACCAGGATCGAAAACCTGGAGTTGCTCGAAGATCAGCTTGAACCGGTAATCGCTTCAATTATGGGTAGTTCCCTCTCATCACTGACTCCAGCTTTTAACACCGCAGCAAATTTGATTACCAATTCAATAATCCAGGGTTCATCAAATGCCTATCTAACCTTACGAGTGGGGGTGATTACAAAACAATATTGTTCCTCACTGGTAAAACCTGAAAAAACTCAGCTGAGACATGCTGCGGCAGTACAGGCTGCCGCCCTGCTGGCAAAAGTTTTGAGCGAATCAACATACATCGTAACCAAAGCTGTAATCAAAGCTACGGCAAAAGCAGGAAAACGACCTTTCCGTTACGGGCAAAATCTGATTACACAAACCTCGAAAAAAACTTATAATGCCGGAAAGACAACTTTTCAGAAAGGTGAAAATCTGGCCCGGGGTCTTGGAGATGCAGTAAAAAGCAGTGGACGCAGGATCAAATACTATTTTGTAAAAGAGAAACCAAAACCGGAAGAAGAATAGACTAGGAAGTGATCACAGTATATGGAATACCCGATAATAGATGGCCATTGCGATACGGTCAGGTTATTTGATACAGATAATTATGATTTTTCGAAGAGAAACGGGGAGGGCCATCTCGATCTTCCCCGTTTAAAAGAAGGTAATGTTAAACTACAATTTTTCGCCCTCTATATCGAAGAAGAGTATAAGCCAGTCGGATCATTAAAGCGCTGCCTTACGCTTCTGGAGCGATATTTTGAAACCATGGAAAGCTGCCCTGATGATTTTATCACCATATACTCCGCTGCAGATTTAAAAAACCTTTTTAACAGCGATAAGATTGGAGCTCTACTCTGTATTGAAGGTGGTGAAGCGCTTGAAGGAGAAATTGCTGTCCTCCAAAGTCTATTCCGATTGGGCATCCGCGCCATTGGTCTGACCTGGAACCAACAAAATCAGCTGGCTACAGGTGTAGGCAGTGGAATAAGAGGTGAAGGTTTGACTAGCTTCGGGAAAAATGTGATCGTCGAAATGAACCGAATGGGCATGCTGGTTGACCTGGCCCATATTAACGAAGATGGTTTTTTTGAAGCAGTTGAAACCAGCAGCAAACCGGTTGTGGTATCCCACGCAAATGCCCGCTCTCTATGCAACCACCCACGAAATCTTTCAGATGAAGAGCTAAAAAAGCTGAGCGAAAACGACGGTGTTATCGGTGTATCATTTTACCCTGATTTTATCGATCCGAAGAATCCAACTTTTGACAGGCTGCTTGACCATTTTGTTTATATCGCTGATATTATCGGAACAGAGCACCTGGGTATCGGTTCAGATTTTGACGGCATCGATAAAGTACTTCATGGTCTGGAAGATGTTACTGGATTGTCCGGCTTGATAACCGGCCTCA
Organism: Bacillota bacterium; assembly: GCA_033549065.1. Lineage (NCBI taxonomy): Bacteria > Bacillati > Bacillota > Bacillota bacterium. The sequence goes on along the minus strand of JAWSUE010000005.1, from coordinate 87,903 downwards.
AAAGAAGAGGGTTCACTTCGGAAGATATCGCCCGGATTACCTCTAAAAACTTCTACAGGATCCTCAGTGATGTACTACCCTAATCACGATCAGTTACTTCACTGATAAATATAAGCAGGATCTCATTAAATATCACCGGAGATGTTTCCATCGGAACATGCCCTTCTTCGGGAATGATCACCAGATCTGCGCGGGGAAACTTATCAACCAGCTTCCGCCCCTGTTCAAGAGGCACCCAGGCATCTTCCTCCCCCCAGACCAGGAGTACAGGCAATTCGACTTCTTCCACTCGATCTGCCATGGATGTAATGCCGGTTTTCATAAGATCGGCAAAAACCTCCTCGCTCTTTTCAACGGTCACAGGCTGAAAATAACCCTCCACCTCATCAGAAACCGGTTCGCGACCATATGCGGAAGCGAGCAATTCTTTAATTCTATTTTCCCTTAAAATCATATGCGTGGCCAAAACTTTAACCCAGCGCCCGGATGGAGGATATCGAAAAAGAGTTTGAATAAATTTGTTTTCCGCGCCAAAAACCGCTCCCGCAACAAGTGTTAAACTCTCTACTCTATCCGGCTCTTGCAGGGCCATTGCCGTAACTACAGCCCCTCCCATTGAGTGGCCGACCAGATGCCATTTACTTTCAGGGCAGATCTTATCAAGTAACTCCCACATTAATTCAGCCCTGGCTTCTGAAGTATGGTCTAAGCCGGCTTTTCGTTCAGACAACCCGAAGCCGGGCAGGTCGGAAGCTATAACCGTGTAACCGTGTTCTTCAAGGTATGGTGCTGTAAATCGCCATGAAAAAGTAGAAGCGCCAAACCCATGAATTAGGAGAATCTTTTCTGCCTGTTCATCGTCGGCGCCCCACAGGCGGTAATGTATTTCCTGATCATCAATTTTGGCAAAACTACTGTTAATAAAACTCAGATCATGCCGACTCGTATTCAACTGTCGTACAGGTATAAGGTAAGGTAGTACCGATAGCATAGTGAATAAAACTAACAGGATCAATAAAAGATATTTTACTATTTTTCTTGTAGCAGATAGCGGTCGGTGATAAAGCAAATGGCACCTACTCCTTATTCGAGCTCCTCCATCAGTTCCTCTACCTCTTCATAACCTTCCTGGTACAGTTCTTCTTCTTCCGGATCAAGTTCCTTCAGCAGTCGTAGAAACTCTCCGGCATGAACTCTTTCCTCATCAGCAATATCTTTAAGAACAGTAATTGCCAGCTGATTATCAATTGACTCTGCCAGCTGCATGTAAAGCTGAATCGCTTCATACTCGACTGCAACCATAAAGCGGACTGCCCTGATCAATTCCTCGTGAGTAAGCTTGCGTTCCGATGATAATCCGGAAAATGGATGACCGAAATCAGGTATAATATTACCCCTTTCATTTGTTTGGTTAATTAAATCATAGTATCATTGCGATTTCTTTTAAAGACTGCATTTGCGATCGGATAAACACTTCAGATCTCTCTGGCTCAATCTTTCCTTCTATTTTGCAATCATGATATTTGTGCTGCCCAGATGAGCTACGCGGTTGCTCACACTTCCCAAAAACATCTCTTTTATACCTCTTAATCCGCGGCTGCCGACGACAATCATGTTTGCCTTCAGTTCACTTGCTCTCTCGCATATCGCATCCGCCGGTGATTGATGTCCCATTATAACATCAGTGCTAACATCCAATCCTTTTTCCATAAATGGTTTGGCAGCATTATTAACAATTTCTTCAGCCTCTTCTCTCAGGTAACGGTGAATCATCTCCCAGTTCTCATCGGAAAAATGAACCGAAACACGGGGGCTGAATATATTTTCTCCCACAACGGTTATTACAGAAATCTTGGCTTTCATCGCTTCAGCAATCAACAGGGCCTCTTCAACAACCTTTTTCGTATGTTCCGAACCATCCACTGCTAGCAGAATGTGATACATTAAGATCACCCCTTATCAGAATATATAAAATATTCGACAGCGCTCTGCATAAATCCTATAAAGAAGGATAATAACATTGATTAGCTTATTGCTTATTTTTTTGAAAAATGTTTATCTTTTCTTGCCACGGTCTGATCATTATGCTATTCTTTACGTAAACGCAAGTCATTTGCATTTACGTAAAGAATAATAAATTGGAGAGCATTAAATGAAGAAAAAAATACTTCCCGCCTTCCTGTTGATCTTTTTCCTCGTCCTTGTTTCAGGTGGATGCAAAACCGGCGACTTATCGGGCAACAATGATTCATCTTCGCATATCAAGATAGTTACCACCATCTTCCCCCTGGCTGATATTACAGATCAATTGGGTGGCAATGAAATATCGACCTCTTACCTGCTGCCGGCAGGTTCGAGTCCGCATACCTACGAACCAACAGTTGATCAGGCCAGGTTAATTGCCAATGCCGATCTATTTATCTCCATTGGTGCAGGTCTGGATGACTGGTCTGTCCAGCTGGCCAGGTCGGCAGGTTCGGACTTGGTTCTACTGGATCTATCAACCTATATCAACCTGATGGAAACTGGTGAATGCTTCGAGCTCGATGAGCATGATGGTCATGAAAATTGTGATCATGATCATTCAGATCACCTTCATAAAGATTTAGATCCTCATTACTGGTTAGACCCAATTATTGTCCGGGATCAAATATCCCCGGTAATAACCGATAAGCTGATAAATCTCTCACCTGATAAACAAACCTACTTTGAAGTAAATCTGGAAAGCTATCGCGATGACCTCTCCCGGCTTGACAGCGACATATCAGCTGCAGTAGGTAATTTCAATAGTACCGGGTTTATAGCCTTTCACTCGGCCTGGAGATATTTCGCAAACCGCTACGGTCTAAATGAAATTGCCGTAATTGCCAGTTTCCCGGGACAGGAACCTTCTTCCGGCTGGATAGCGGAACTGATTGATCTGATTAATGAACACAATATCGGAGCTATCCTGACTGAACCGCAATTTCCTTCAGCTCTCGCTGATAGAATCGCTGAAGAAACAGAAACGAAAATATACACAGCTGATCCACTGGGCGGGAGCACAATACCAGGAAGAGATTCATACATAAATCTTATGCGCTTCAACCTGGATATATTTCAAAAGGCTCTTGAGTAAATAAACAGGGGTGATTTGAAAATGGATCCAATAATCAGCTTCAGTAACCTGGGTGTTAAATTTAATGGACCCCCTGTTCTTGAAAATATCTCTTTCGATGTCATGGCCGGTGAATTAGTTGGGATAATCGGACCAAACGGAGCTGGTAAAACAACCCTGCTCCGAACTATCCTAGGCCTTATTCCACCTGTAAAGGGTGAACTGAAGGTCTTGAATAAATCTATAGATCAACTGAACAGCATTCGGGATAAAATAGGCTACATGCCTCAGACGCAACTCTTTGAAAAGCGATTTCCCCTCTCTGCCTCCGATGTGGTTAGCACAGGATTGCTCAGTCGGGGAACCATCCTGCGCAGGTTGAAGAATAGCTCCGAAGTTATTTTTAGAGCCCTTGAACTTGTTGGCATGCAGGAATATATTCAGAAGCCTTTCCAGGATCTCTCGGGTGGGGAGCAACAAAGAATACTTTTGGCCCGTGCTCTTGTTCGTAACCCGGAGCTGCTTCTACTGGATGAACCAAATAACGGGCTCGACTTCCCGTCACAACAAAAATTCAACAAGCTCCTACAGCGCCTTAAACTGGAAAATAATCTTACAATAATACTGGTTTCTCATGATCTTGTCTCTGTGTCAGCTATCGCTGACCGGCTGATCTGCATTAACCGGATTATGCACATTCACGGGCATCCGGGAGATGTATTGGTCAGCCCCCATCTGGAGGAAGCCTATCGCTGCGAGTTCGATCTGCTCCAACCTCCGGGCAGGGAGGTGCATAAATGTGACTGAATTAATTGCCTACACTTTCATGCAGCGAGCCTTGTTAGCTGCTATCATGGTCGGTCTTCTTTGTTCTACTCTATCTTTTTTTGTGGTCCTGAAAAGGCTGTCATTCCTCGGCGCCGGGATCTCTCATACATCTCTTGGTGGAATTGCCATCGGTCTTGCAGCTGGTATTAATCCGGTTTTGACCGGCAGTATATTTGCAGTTGCCACAGCTATGACTACAGGCTATCTCAGCAGGCGGGATAAAATAAGTGAAGATACCATAATTGGCGTTTTTTATGCATTCGGTATGGCCCTTGGTATAGCCTTGATCAGTAATTTCAAGGGTTATTACCCGGAACTGTTTTCCCTGCTCTTTGGTAATATACTGGCTGTTTCTTCAGGTGCATTATGGCTAATGGGCATAACCATGATGGTTGTCGTATCTTTCTTGATCCTCTTTTTCAAAGAATACTTATCAATCTGTTTTGACGAAGAGATGGCCACGGCCAGTGGTCTGCCAACAACTGCACTTTACATGGCCCTGTTGGCCGCAATTGGTTTAACTATTATGGTTGCTATTCAACTTGTAGGAGTGGTCCTCGTTGCCGCCTTAATAGTAATTCCCGGCGCAACAGGCCAGCGGGCGTGTAAAAACTACAGGGGCATGATGGCTGTATCTATACTCACTGGTCTGCTGGGAAGCATGGGTGGATTGATCCTTTCGTTTTTCTTTCCGGTACCACCCGGAGCATCAATCGTCCTGGTGATGACCGCGATTTTTCTCTTATCTCTTTTACGCAGGAGATGAAAAATAATGAGCGAACTCGAAGCTGAAAAACTTTTAAAACATTACAGATTAAAAGCTACAACCGGAAGAGAAGCTCTCGTAAGAGCCTTACTTGAGGCTGATAAACCGCTGTCCCATAAGGAGCTAATGAACCGTCTTTCGAATTTGCAATATGACCCGGCAAGTATTTACCGTTCTCTCGATACCTTTGTTGAAGCAGGGCTTGTTCACCGTGTGGAAGATGAAAATCGCACCTGGCTTTTTGCCCTCTGTACTTGTTCAGGTGAAAACCATTGTCATCCCCATTTTTTCTGCCGTTCCTGTGGTAAATGTGAATGTCTGAAAGATTACCATGTGCCCGAAATACCAGGACTGCGAGAAAATTATCTGGTGGAAGGTAAAAGATTTTACCTCAAAGGTATTTGTTCCGGCTGTATATCAGGAAACAAATAATCTTCCCAGGTTAAGTGCTTAAAAACGGTCTGTCGATTTCCCCTTCCGGTTTGATACAAATGAAAACTTTTTGAAGATATTCTCCTTCACCGAGGATGTAAGGATCATATGAATCATTCAGGACAAACTGCCTCAAATTACACCCGGTTTCAGCCAGCAGATCTAACCAGGTGCAGGTATCAAATAGACCTATCAGATGCCGGTCCGTATAGATTTTTAATTCTCCCTCTTTGCGTACCAGGTAGATGATTGTCGCTTCGTAGATAGAACCTTCCGGATCGGGAATGTAATTGTTCTCGAATACCGTAACTTCGCGATTATCTTTTGATCCGGTATAAGCAAAGTTGTTTTCCCGGAATTCCTCCCTGACATGAGCAGTTATCAGCAGCACACCACCCCGTCTCAAATGACCATAGCCGGTTACGATTGCCCTGCGCAGATCTTCCACAGTTGTCATATAGCCGATTGACTCGGGAATGATAACAGCATCAAACTCCCTGTTCAACCTTATCGTTCTCATGTCACCTTTGATATATTCTACTTCAGGATTAAGCTTCCTGGAGGCAGCCAGCATGCCATCACTTATATCAACACCGGTAACTTTAAAATGTCTTTTAAGTGTAAAATCATTAATACCGGCTCCGCTGCCCAGATGCAGGATGGTCTCAGGAGTTATTCCAGCAGCTTCTTTTATTAACCGGCAATAATATTCTGTTTCTTCGGTATGTTTATCAGGCGGAGAAAGAACCGGCTCTATCCATGCCAACTCATTGTAGCTTAACCATTTACCTTCATCCATCCTGAGCACCCCCGCACTATTAAGATTATTTGAGATAAACGGATATTTCTTGATCATCCGGTTAAATACCTTTCGTTTTAAATACTTACAATCCGGATTTATTTGACACTTTTATTAAAAAATTCTACGATAAAACCATGAAAAAGAACCGAGAAATACTGCTGTGTGATCTTGACGCTTTTTTTGCTTCTGTTGAACAAAGAGATAACCCGGCACTCCGGGGGAAACCGGTCATAATTGGAGGGAACCCCGAAGGAAGAGGGGTGGCATCAACATGTTCATACGAAGCCAGAAAGTATGGTGTTCATTCAGCTATGCCGATGAAAAAAGCTATCACACTCTGCCCGGATGCTATAATTCTGCGAGGTCGGATGTCACGTTACAAAGAAGTTTCAAACCAGGTCATGAAAATATTTGAGCGTTTCACACCGGAAATTGAACCGGTCTCGATTGATGAAGCATACCTTGCCGTCGGGAAAGGAGAGGGCATAAGTGTTGGACATAGCATACATGATGCTGTAAAAAAAGAACTGGAACTTCCGATGAGTGTCGGTGTATCTACGAACAAGTTACTCGCTAAAATTGCCTGCGAACTGGCCAAGCCTGATAAGGTGGAATCGCTCTGGATCGACGAGATTAAAGAAAGACTGTGGCCTCTGCCGGTTAGAACGCTACCGGGTATCGGACCAGCTGCAGAAAGAAGTCTGCATCAGGTCGGAATCAAAAATGTCAGAGATTTAGCCCTATACCCGACCGGTTCCCTGAAACGGATCCTGGGCAGCTATGCTGAAACAGCACATCAATTTGCCCAAGGCCTGGATAGCAGGCTTCTGGAACAACAGCATGAAGTAAAATCAATTTCTGAAGAAACCACTTTCCCCGAAGATATCTATCAAATTGAAATTATGCTAAGCGTAATTTATGAGCTATCTGAAGGAGTTGGTTTCAGATTGCGGGCAACTGGTTTGACTGCCCGAACTGTATCAATTAAATTGAGATACCAGGACTTCAGAACAATAACACGCAGTAAAACTCTCCCGGAAACTATCTACAGCGATTCTGACATATATCAAACAGCCGGAGATCTTTTTAACAACAACTGCGGTAAACCTCCCTGGAGGCTTATCGGGGTTCAGGTTTCAGGATTTGAAGAAGGCAGCCAGATCTCACTTTTTAACAAACTGCCAAATAAAGAAAAGGAAAAAGATCTTATGCTTACCAAAGATCACTTAAAAAGGAAATATGGATCTGATATAGTATTTCAGGGCAAACGATTAGTTCAAAAAAAGGACAAACCAGATTACAGAAAAATCAGGGAATAAAAATAAGTGTACGATCTAAAGCCTGTCCACTTTTCGTACACTTATTTGTTCTATTAAATTTTTTAAATTTATTAGCAGGCCTTAAAACCGCCTGCCGACCGGATTACCGGCCATTACCGTTTCCATTACCTCTGTTTGCACTTGCATTCACGCTGCCATTTCCATTTCCATTATTGCCACTGTTTCCGTTATTCCCATTACTTTTATCAAGGCTTCCGTTAGCTGCGCGGGCAGCCTGAGATACTTCCTGACCAAGATGAATATCCGGATCTTTGGCCCGCTCCGAAACTGCCTGGCCGAAACCTTCATCACCTGGTTCAAGGTCGGCATCTCCGGTTAACACACTGTGAACTGCTTTCGCCACTTCGGAGCGCTCATCGGCTTCTTCGTCATCAGGATCTCCGTTTTCATCGCCATTCTCATCTTCGTTCTCACCATTCTCATCGGAGCCTTCTTCATTATCACCGTTAGTATTGCCATTGTCATCTCCATCATCGCCGTTACCGTTCTCATCGTTTTCTCCGTTTCCTACATCATCACCGTTTTCTGCATCAGATGTAAATAAACCATCAGTCTGGTCGGCAAAGGCTACTCCGCCGATAATTAACAAAATTACCAGGGCAAGGATAAAAACTTTCTTATTCATTTTATTTCAGCCTCCTTCTTAAATCGACTGTAGTTCAGTTTATCCTGACTGAAATAAAAAATCCCGTCTTCGGCAGCCTGGCGGTCTTAGTTCATAACGAACCTTAGACCCATAGCTTTGCGCACCTTCCTTTCGAAAGGGTTGCCTTTAATCGGTCAGGATAATGATTTGAATATAATATTACAATAATTTAAGTTCAATGTCAAATTCTTGTTATGAAGATACTCTAATACTTTACAGGCTATTTATTGCCTTTTCAAGGCGGTTCAGGGCCTCCTCAATCAACTTACGTGAACAGCCGAGGTTCATCCTCACAAAGCCTTCCCCTCCCTCGCCAAAAATGTACCCCTGGTTCAGACCAAGTTTTGCCCTCTTTTCCATAAAAAGCTTCAGATCATCGGTAGCCATACCCAGCTCTCGGCAGTCAATCCAGGCTAAATAAGATGCGCGAGGTTTGATTGTTTTCAGAGCCGGGATTCTTTCCTGCAGATAATTTTCGACCAATTTATGATTCCCTTCAATATAACTTGTCAATTCATCAAGCCATTGATCTCCAAAGTTATATGCAGCTTCTGCTGCTGCTATCGCAAATAGATTTGGCCCGGATACAGCATTCTTTTCCAGGGTATATTTATACTTCTCAACCCAATCCGGATTGGGAATGATGATATTTGACACCTGCAGTCCAGCCAGGTTAAATGTTTTACTGGGTGCAACACAGGTTACAGAGTTCAGTGCAAATTTATCCGAGATAGACGCAAAGGGTACATGCTGATAACCGTAAAGAGTAAGGTCAGCATGTATCTCATCCGAAATAACCATAACATCATTGTCCATACAAATGGAGCCGAGTTTTTCAAGATCTTCTTTATCCCAGACTATTCCCCCGGGATTATGCGGGCTGCATAAAAAAAGCATCTTTACCTTACCGTCAATTTTCTTTTCGAGATCATCAAAATCAATTGAATAAAGGCCGTCATCCAATTTTAAAGGATTATTTACTATCTGGCAGTCACCATTGCTAATTGCATTAAAGAAAGGGTAGTAAACAGGTGGCTGCAGGATAACTTTGTCTCCCGGTTCGGTAAATATTTTAACCAACCAGTGTAACGCAGGAACCACACCCGGACTGAAATGAAGCCACTCTCTTTCAACAATCCAGTTGTGTTTCCTCTTCAACCAATCGATCGCTGCCAGGTAATAATTCTCTCCCGCTTCGGTGTATCCATATATTCCAAACCGGGCTTTATCAGTCAGGGCATCAATAACTTCCTCCGGAGCTGCAAAATCCATGTCAGCCACCCACATCGGTAGCAGTTCTTTTTCTCCGAAATAGCGATCATAGCAATCCCATTTCAGAGAACATGTATTTTTCCGATCAATAATCCGGTCAAAATCATATCTCACTATTAACCCCTACCCTTTCATATCTATTATTCAAGTGTCACCTTTATGGTATATTCTCGCTCTTCGCTGAGAGGAACAACCAGGATCACATGCCCTGGACTCCCTTCAAGCGGCGGCAGCTCCAGGTAAACCTCCGATGACCAAATTTCTCCGGTTGCACAGGCTGAGCTGTAAGTATGGGTATATTCATAATTACCTTCTCCATACTTATATTCTCTCCCCTCTATATCAACCAGGTATATCTTCTGGATAAGCTCATCCAATCTTTCGTTACCTTCACCAGTTATGCATTCATCTATCTCTGAGGGATATATACGGAAAGCAGAAACCTTTTCAAGGTTCAGGTACAAGTGGGTTGAATCCCTGTCCGGAATCAACTCAATAACCTCAATAGAACCCCCATTTAAATCAAATCGGCTTTCGATTATCTCACTATTACCAGGTTCACCAGTCTCATTCTTAACTTCATCCTGCGGTTCTATGTTGTGAGCATTACCTTCAGCAGAGAAATACCGGTCTGGTTCAACAGCATTTTTGATTAAAAAAAACAGGGCTACTAACCCAACAAAAACAATTATCATCGCTAAAATCTTATTATTCAAAATGATCCTCATTGTTATAACCCTCAAGGCCAATATTTATTAATCATCTTTACAGCAAACACACTAGTTCGAAAGGTTTACTTACTCCATCTGTTATCTTAACATATTACAAAAAACCCTGCCAAAAGGGTTGACTTGTGCAACTAATAGTTGTATAATGCAACTGTTGTATATGCCAACTTAAATTCAAGTAAAGAGGTTTTGCCTGTGGTAAAAGATGAAGAAATACGTGTTCTGCAAAGAGCAATTCGCCAATTGCAGCGTAGCCTGATCTTTCAGTCGAAAAACGATGCCCGCTGTTGTGGAATAACATTCGCCCAATGTCATGCCCTGATGGAAATCGGAAATGATCAATCGATAACTCTCAATAATCTGGCTTCATTGTTAAGTCTGAATAACAGCACTCTCAGCAGGACAGTTGACAGCATGGTCAAAGGTGACCTTGTAAAAAGAGAGGTTAATCCTGAGGACAGGCGGGCAGTTAACATCACCCTCACCGAGAAGGGTAAACTGCTCTATGATAGTTTAAACTGCACCTATGATAGTTTCTACCGGAATATCATGGACCTGATACCTGCAGAAAAGCAGGCCCAGGTTATTGACAGCATTGCATTACTGGCCGGCGCAGTTATAAAAACAGGTTATGATCAATGCTGCGAGGAGGATATGAAAAGTTGACACAAGAGTTAAAAACTTTACCCATGTTTGATGAAGAGAAAAACCATGAATGCTGCTCAGCTTCAGAGGAACCACGTAACTACCAAAATCCGGCAGATGCCGCTTGGTCCAACGGACAGATCCATACTCCAATAGGAAAAATTTATAGTGTTTCTACCGAATATACTCCCAAAGACCTCATCGGAACCATCAAAGCCCGCTGGGGTGTTGGAAGAATGGACTATGCAGTTGAACCCGGTATATATGCAATCGGAGAGCCGGATGCTGAATCGCCTGTACTTGTATCGGCAAACTACAAGTTAAGTTTTGACTATCTGCGCAAAGAACTAACCGGCCTTAATGTCTGGTTACTTGTTCTCGACACAAGGGGCATAAATGTTTGGTGTGCTGCCGGCAAAGGTTCATTTGGTACAGAAGAACTGGTCAGGATGATCGATTTCACTGATCTCGGAAACCTTGTATCGAAAAAAATCTTGATTGTTCCCCAACTCGGAGCCCCGGGTATAGCGGCTCATGAAATACGCAGGCAAACTGGTTTTAAAGTTATATACGGGCCGGTCAGGGCGGCTGATATTCAGGTGTTTATTTCTGCCGGTTATAAAGCAACTCCAGGCATGCGTCACCCTGATTTTTCACTGGCCGACCGCCTGGTTTTAACACCTGTAGAATTAACTGCAATTGTCAAACCACTGCTTATCCTGACTGCAGTATTATTAATATTGAACATTATCAGTACTTATTTAAACCAGTTACCACTCAGTATACCGGATCTGATTTCCCGGACAGCATCCGGTATTCTACCTTTTCTTATTGCCTCTTTGGTTGGAACTATTCTCGTCCCAGCCTTGCTGCCGTACATACCGGGGAGATCTTTTGCCTGGAAGGGATGGCTGCTTGGGGCTGTCTGGACAGTTCTCTACCTGCTTTTTATTGCCCGGGAAATAAACTGGATGATAACTATAGCTTACCTATTGGCACTACCGGCTATCAGTTCTTATCTCAGCTTAAATTTTACCGGTTCCACCACTTATACATCTTTATCAGGTGTGATCAAAGAGATGACTCCGGCCCTGCCTTTTATAATAATTAGCTCTGCCCTGGGACTTATTGCTCTCGTTACCGGATATTTAATTTAGTAACTAGTGAACATGAAAAGCTAAATTATGAGGGAGAGATTAGAAAATGAAATTTACCTATTTAAAAAATGTTGTCACCTTGAAATTAGACCAAGCCAAATGTAACGGCTGCGGCATGTGCCTGAAAGTTTGCCCCCAACAGGTATTTACCCTTGAAAATAAAGTAAGCGAGATAGTTGATCGCGACGCCTGCATGGAATGCGGTGCATGTGCCCGAAACTGTCAACCCGGAGCTATTTATGTCCGACCCGGGGTTGGTTGTGCCTACGCTGTCATAATGGATAAGCTGAATATTAAGAGTAAATGCTGCGGTGATGCCTGCGGATGCAGCCTCGACAACATTCCCGACCATTAAGCTCCCATATTATGCTATTGTAATAATTATTGATAATGTTAAAATATTACCACGTGGATTTCGAAGGAGGTTGTTAATTGCTTAAACTAATTACCGTAATGATGTTCAGGATTTCCGGATGGAAACTAGTGGGGGAATTCCCTTCACACATTAAAAAATGTATAGTTGTAGGGGCTCCCCATACGAGCAATTTTGATTTTATTTATGCCCTCGCCGGATTTTATAAGTTGAAAATACCAGTTAGATATCTAATTAAGGAAGACTGGCTTAAATTTCCCCTGCTGAAGACATTATTCAAGAAATCAGGTGCCATCAGTGTTAATCGTTCAAAAACCAATACAATGGTAGATGCCCTGGCAGAAAGTATAACTTCTGCAAAAGATAGCCTTGTTCTCCTGATCACCCCTGAAGGCACCAGAAAATACGCTCCGGTATGGAAAACTGGTTTTTATCATACTGCTCTCAAGGCCAATGTTCCAATAGTTCTCAGCAGTCTCGATTACGCGAAAAAACTGGCCATTATTGGACCTCATTTTATGCCAACCGGTTGCTATAAGCGGGATATGCTGACTTTGAAAAAATTTTTTCAGAATATCACTCCCAGGTACCCCCAGAACTTTTGCCCCGACATATACCGGGTAGAAGAAGACGCTATCTGCGCCGGTTAAGAACAGAGCCTTCAAAACTTAAGGGGACCGGCTTACTGTCCCTTTTAAAAATTTTCTTCTCAACCCTTCCATAACACCTTCCATGACACATGACAATGGTAGAAAAGATTAAGCTTGGTCCGGCAGCAATTCTCCGCTGCGGATCAAACTTACCACTTCCTCAAAATCTTTGCTCATCTCGCGATCCTCATCCATAAAACTAACTTTGTTTCTTATTTTCTGATAAACCCCCTGCAAAGCCGGTGACGGTTTATACTTTCTGAAGTCGATACCCTGGCAGGCGCATATTGCCTCAATTGCAAGCACATACTGAACATTTTCGAGCACTTCCCTGCACTTTCTGGCAGCAGTAGTCCCCATTGATACATGATCTTCCTGATCGGCAGATGTAGGTATGGAATCTACTGAAGCCGGATGGGCCAACACCTTATTTTCACTGACCAGCGATGCTGCCGTATACTGGGCAACCATGAAACCGTCATTCAAACCGCCCTTTTCAATCAGAAAAGCGGGCAGACCCATACTGAGAGCCGGATTGGTTAGCCTTTCCGTTCTAAGTTGTGATATATTACCAAGCTCAGAAAGAGCTATAGCCAGAAAATCCATCACCAAGGCAATCGGCTGGCCGTGGAAATTACCGCCTGATAAGACCTCTTCTGTTTCAGAAAATACAAGAGGATTATCGGTAACCGAGTTTATTTCAGTTTCTATAACCTTTTTTACATACCCGATAGCATCCTTTGAAGCCCCGTGAACCTGGGGCATACAGCGGAGGGAATAGGCATCCTGAACTCTTTTTTTCGATGGATTGGCCAGAATTTCACTTCCCTCAAGCAGATACCTGATATTCTCTGCTGTTTCTACCTGACCCGGATGAGGACGGATATCATGAATTTTACGATCAAACGCCAGGGGAACAGCTTCCAACGCTTCCGCAGAAAGAGAGCCTATTACATCGGCATAGTAGGCCAGTTTTTCAGCATCATAGACAGCAAGCGCTCCCAACGCTGTCATCGCCTGAGTCCCGTTACAGAGTGACAGCCCTTCTTTTGCTTTCAGGGTAACCGTGGGGATTCCCGCTTTCTGCATCGCTTCATAACCGGGCAGCAGTTCGCCCGCAAAATAAGCCTCACCCCGTCCCATCAGGACAAGGGCCATGTGTGATAAAGGTGCAAGATCCCCGCTGGCTCCGACAGAACCCTTTTCAGGAACCACCGGGTGGACCTTCTTGTTCAACATTGCCACCATAGTTTCCACGATAACCGGCCTTACTCCTGAATAGCCTCCAGCCAGAGAATTGGCCCTCAAAAGCAGCATTGCCCGGACCACCTCAACAGGCAAAGGTCTGCCAACACCTGCAACGCAGCTAACTACCAGGTTATATTGCAACTGATCGAGTTCATCTTCACTGATCGAAACATTGCTCAATTGCCCAAAACCTGTATTAACACCGTAAACAATCTTTTTATCGGCAAGTATCTTTTCTATAACACCCCGAGAAACTTTAATGCTCTCAAGCGCTTCCCCGGCGATTTCAACTTCTGCAAATTCACGGGCTACTTTTATGATCTTATCAATAGTCAGACTGGAACCATCTATAACAACTTTCATTGTTTATTATCACCTCAAAATATCTATTCAAGCAGATTTGACTCGATAAACTGGTTTACCGAAAAATCATGAACCTGGAGATAATACCTGACCAGTTCTTCCATCAAACCCAGGGGAACCGGTCCTACCAGCTCAGACGAAACAACGGGTACCCCATACCTGGCGGCTTCAGAACGAATTGCTTCCATCACCAGATGAATCGGGGTTTCCCGGTAGCTAGTCAAATTCATTGATACCTGGACAATACTCTGATCACTTAGATTAACCCCAATAGCCCGAACAAACCGAAATCCCCCGTTTATATGGCGGACTCTCCGTGCGATAGTATCGGCAATTTTGACATCGGTCGTGCCCAGGTTAACATTGAAAGCAACTAATGGGAAACGAACACCCACCGCAGTTGCCCCGGTCTGTGCGTTAAATTCCGCCGGTCCTTCATCCGGCTTCCAGGCTGCATCTTTCAACTTTTCAGGGAGCGCTTCATACTGGCCCTTTCTAACCCTGGCCAGGTTTTTTCGTTCGGGAAGGGTTGCCGCATCTTCATAATAGTAAACGGAAACACCCCTGCCGCCAAGGAAGCTTCCAAATTCCCTCGCTATCCCAATAGCTTCTTCCGTCGCAATATTTCTAACAGGGATAAAGGGAACAACATCAACAGCACCCATTCGCGGATGATCACCTTTATGCCTGCGCATGTCGATCCCATCAATACTCAGCTCAGCTAGTATTCTGGTGGCTTCAAGAACTTTCTCCGGAATACCCAGGTAGCTGAACACCGTCCGGTTATGATCCTTATCAGACGATACTTCAAGCAATTTAATACCGGAAACACTATCAACCGCACTTGATATCCTGTTGATCAATTCAAGGTTTTTGCCTTCACTGATATTAGGCACACACATCAATACTTTCATAATATCCCTCCCGGCAAAGCTTCACTGATTCTCATAAATCATTTACCAATGCTGTCAACTCTTTAACCTTACCTTGGTCTTTGATCATCGGTAGATTTATCCTGAC
The DNA here is from genome assembly GCA_033549065.1 of Bacillota bacterium. Lineage (NCBI taxonomy): Bacteria > Bacillati > Bacillota > Bacillota bacterium. The sequence goes on along the minus strand of JAWSUE010000005.1, from coordinate 72,536 downwards.
ATTCGCCAGGCATCCTTTCAAAGCGGCTGCTGCCAGGTTTAACGCAACTTCAAGATCAGATCCGGCATCCGGATTAGAATTTCCATCCAGTTCTTTCGCCAAATCCAAAACCTCTCTGCATAAACAGGCATTTTCGGCTGGAACCTTCGCAGCTTCAATAAATCCTTTTTGAATAGCATCGGAGCGCCGTTGTCTCTCTGCATCAGTATTTTTTGTCATGGCGTAAGCTTTCCTGACCAGGGCAAAAGCGTTCATATCACTGACAGCACCTTCAAGCAGACTGTTGCGGAGCTTTTCAGTTTGAACATAGATTTCTGCATACCTGACGTCATCCAAACCAAAATTTTTCCCTTCAGAAAGACGGGCGACCATGGCAACCAGGGCAGCAGAAAAAGCTCCGACCAGAGCTGATGCAGAACCACCACCGGTACTGTAATCTTCTGTATCCAGTAATTTTTTTATCAGGGAATGATCAAACATATATTAAAAACCTCGCTATACACTTATTCAGATGACTCTAGACAGATCTATTTACAACCAACCGACCCTTCTTGTAGACCTTCTCAACCAGGTTTCCGCCAGCACGATAAACTACGTACTCGTGTCGCGGAGCATCCCAAATCTGAATATCGGCAAATTTATCTTTTTCCAGAGAACCGGTATCACCTTCAATGCCGAGTGCCATGGCCCCTCCCAGGGTTGCTGCAGCAATTGCTTCCAGGGGAGTCATACCGTACAACCGGCAGGCAAGCAGTATAACAAACTGCATTGATTCAACCCAGCATCCCGGGCATAAGTTCGTGGCCAGGGCAACTGTCATACCCTGTCTTTTCATCTCAAGGTAATCGAATGGTCTGGGATGACGCACAACAAAATCGAGTGCGGGAAGCAGCACACCGGTAACTCCTGCTTTAGCCAATTTTTTCATCGCTTCAACCGGTGTAAAGTTCAGATGATCGGCTGAAATCATCTTCATTTCAGCAGCCAGGTCTGAACCGCCGATATAAGAGTAGGCATCAGTGTGTATTTTAGATCTCAAACCGTAGTCAAGACCCTTTTTTAGAATCTGTTCCGATTCCTTTGCAGAATAATATCCTTCATCACACCATACATCACAAAAGTCTGCGAGCTTTTCTTCCGTTACAGCAGGAATCATCTCTTTGCTAATTATTTCCATATAATATTCACGTGCCATATCATCCGGCCAGCCGTGTGCACCCAGAAATGTTGTGCATACATCCACCGGGGAATTATTTCTGAGCGCTTTATTCACCCTGAGTATCTTTAGTTCAGCTGCTGTGCAAAGGCCATAGCCGCTCTTGCTCTCAACCGTTGTAGTTCCTGATTCAAGCATACGGCCAAGCCTTTCCAGCGCTGTCTCCAGCAGATATTCCGCCGATGCATCCCTGGTCTGCCCAACGGTTACAAGGATACCTGTTTTGATTCCCTTTTCCGCCAGGATAGAAAGATCTGTGCCGATCAGCTTTGCCGTGTACTCTTCTATCCTGGATCCGGCAAATACCAGGTGGGTATGACAGTCAATGAAGCCCGGAAGGACTACCTTCCCTCTGGCATCAATAATTTCGGTTTTCTCATTATCGATCAGGGGGGCTGCTTCCTTCTCGCTGCCTATAGAAATAATGCGATCCCCACTTACCGCCAACCAGCCATTTTCTATTATTTCGAACCCACCATCTTTTCCTGAGCAGGTAAGCAGTTCAGCTGCATTGGCAATAATCAGGTCCGCCTTCTTATCTTTCATTGAAACAGTTCCTCCATTATTATCTGCTTACTTGCTTTCAAGGTCCCGTGGCCCGAAAGTAGCTTTCGGTGTCCACCATAACGGGATTTTTATTTTCTCACCGGTTAAATTACCTTCGCCATTTGCAACTGTTTTCGCTGTTTCATAACCGGCCTGGGCATGTCGGACCACACCGATCCCGGAATCAACAGTCATGCACACCGAAAGCCTAAGATCAGCCTCATCGGTCCCGTCAGCAATCATTGTAACCCCGGTATGCACCGCTTCTCCCATAGAGTAATTGGCCTGAATAGCAATCAGGTCTGACATGCCTACGGCGTTGAGCAGTCCATTCAACATGGGCCAGTCTGAGATTAAATCGCTGCCGTCGGGCATATTTTCAGATTCAAAGGTCGGGTTAACGATGGAACCGGAATCGAGGTTATCTCTTGAGAAAGCAACAGGACCTTTGACCTCTCCTGTCCTGATCAGGGCATTGACAGCAAGGGCAAATCTTTTCCGCTGCCCGAAACCGAGATAACATATTCTGGCCGGTAGAGCCTCTATTGGAATATGTTCCCTGGCCAGTTTTATCCATCTGGTAACCAACAAGTCTTCGGCAAACATCTCCAGGCAGAGCTCATCCAATCTTTTCAGATCGCCTGATTCTCCCGATACACATGTCCAGCGGAAAGGTCCCCGGCCTTCGCAGAAAAGAGGACGGATATATTCAGCTACAAATCCGGGAATGGTCATTGCTTCATCCTCGGGCATCCCCCCATCCCGACATTCCTTACGAATACTCGTTCCATATTCAAAAGTTGGAACACCCCGGGCAAAGAAACTATTCATCGCCCGCAACTGTCTGATCATTGTTTTTCTCGCTTCTTCCAAATAAAGAATTCGATCTCTGGTTCTTAATTCATCTGCTTCCTGTGGAGTATAACCGGACGGAATATATGAAAATGGATCGTGGCAGGGACACATCTCGGTTACTATATCGGGCTTGAAATCTTTGGTCAACGCTTCTTCAAAAATATCGGCTGCATTACCTTCAATGCCGATCCCGATTGGTTTTTTCTTCCCGGCATATTCTTCGGCCATCAAAATCGCTTCATCAAGAGATCCGGCCATAACATCGATAAATTTTTTATTGATTCGACGCTCAATAATTTCCCGGTTAGCGTCGCATAAAATAGCCACTCCACCGTGCATGGTCATCGCCCTGGTCTGGTTTCCGCCCATTCCCCCGGCTCCTGCCGTCAATAAAACTTTCCCCACCAGCGAATCGTTATAACATTTCCTGGCCACGGCAGACAGTGTTTCAAAAGTGCCCTGGATAACTCCCTGGGTACCGATATATTCCCAGGGACCGGCCGTATACTGGGCAAACATGGTCAGGTTCTTGTCCTGCAGATCATAGAACGTCGGCCAGTCGGCTTTCATTATATTGGTATTGGCCATAACCACACGGGGCGCCAGGCGGTGAGTTTTGAAAACAGCTACCGGCATTCCGGACTGCATGACCAGTGTTTCATCATTTTCGAGATCTTTAAGCGCTTTCACAATCGCATGATAAGATTCCCAGTTACGGGCACACTTGCCGATTCCCCCATAGATGACAAGCTCTTCAGGCTTTTCGGCGTTCTCCATGTTATTTTCCAGCATACGCAGGATTGTTTCCTGCTTCCATCCCTTACAGCGCAGGTTAGAGCCCCGCTGTGCTTTAACCGAGTAGTAGATCTCAGGCTTTGACAATATCTATCCCTCCCAAATTTTTCAAACCGGTTTAAGATAAATTCGCTAAATTTAAAACTAAACCCTTCCCCAGTCATCTTTAATAACCGCATATTCCCGGACATCCCAAAATTTCTCCTTGGCAAACATTTTCTGCCGCAGCACTCCTTCAAAACTCATACCTGCTTTTTGCATTACCCGTCCCGAAGCTTCGTTATCAATAGCATGATAAGCTTCTATTCTGTTAAGGCCCATTTCAGAAAAGGCAAAATCAATTAACTTTCTTACTGCTTCGGTCATCAGACCTTTGCCCCAGTACTTCGAACCAATGACATATCCAATCGTCCCGCAGAAATTATGTGGATCAAGCTGGACAAAACCGATTGCTCCAATCATTTTATTAATATCCCTGAGGATTACAGCCCATTCACCTGCTTCATCTTTCTCGTAGCGGTCAAGTGCTTTCCTGATATATTCGATCGATTCATCTATTGATTTATGTCTATCCCAGGTCAAATATTTTGAAACTTTCGGGTCACTGGCATAATCAAAAACATCTTGCGCATCGGAAATATCTAGCTTTCTCAATAATATTCGTTTTGCCTCTAATTTAGGATTACCAAGAAACGTCAATTTTTCTTCCCCCAACTTATATCACCTCGAATAAAAATCTTATTTATTAAATCTTCACAGACTCTATCGGTTCACATGTGCCGTCCCTGGCACATTCCACTGCAGAACCGACATCAATAGCAACCTCTGTATTCCGTCCCGAGCGCATGTAAAGTGGTGCCGCAATGGATGTTACAACTCCACCGATAATATAGGTCACCGGGGTGGATATACTTCTGGCCAGCCATCCAAAAACAGGCTGTCCCATGGCTCCTCCCGCATCTGAAAAGAACGAGTCAAGAGAAAGAACTGTAGCTCTTTGCTTTGAAGGTATATATGCATTAATATAACCCTGGCGAATCGGACCGACCAGTCCCATTACGGCGCCCAGTATAAAAATAAGAACCATTACAACAGCAAATCCTGTTACACTGCCACCAGCTGGAGATAGCAAACCTGTCAGTCCGGCTAACAGGGCAAGTATAGAAAAAGCCACTGCACCGGCAATTAATACTCTGGGTGCGCTTTCTCCCCATTTGGTTCGAGTTATAAGATTAACACATAGATTGCCGATCAAGCTGGACAGACCAAAGAGCGCGGCAAAAGCGCCGGAAACCCACACAAGATCAGGACGTCCCAGTAAATCCAGTATATAAGGTTGGGAGGCATAAAAGAAATACATAAAAAATGAGCCCTGGGCCATCGAAACCAGCAAAAGTGGTTTAATAACCGGGTTGCGCCAGCCAAATCGAACACCGGCATCAAATATACTCTTTGTATCCGTAAGAAAATGTGAAGCACGCAGTTTTCGAGGTTCAAAACCGATATCGTGCATCAACAGAAAGGTTGTCGTAAAAGCTACTGTTAGAATGATAGATCTGGTTATATAGGGAACAGCCAGATTGATCTGACCGAGAAACCCTCCGGCAAGAGTACCGCTTAACATAGCTATTCCGAAAATGATACCACCCCTGGCAAAAACCGCATCTGTTCTTCCTTTATATTCGGATGCGTCGAGGGCATCAATCAGCCAGGCATCCACTGCGCCGGTTTGAAAAGTATAGCCTATGCCGAGCAAAACTGAACCGGCTATAAACCCGCCAATACCCCAGTTATAAACAGCTGAAGCAAGATATAAGAGGGTTGAAACAAGCAGGGTGGCGATACCGAACAAGAATGAAGCCCTTCTGCCAATCGTATCAGCGACCACCCCTGTGGGCACTTCAAATAACACCTGACCAATGCTGTATATTCCGTTCACTACCATTACCCCGAATATATCCAATCCTGCGTCCAATAAAAACAGGGTGTTTACTCCCCAGATCATTGCAGTAGCCAATGTGAAAAGACCGCTGGTAATGAGATAAGTTCTGATAATATGAGTTGAAGCCGGCGCAGTTGCACTATTTAAATCCGTCATCTTGCTTTCATCCTTGATCATAACCATTTGTAAAACTTTAAAATATCAAGCATTGAAGTCTTCTACGGGAAATACCAGGTTTGCCATCCCCTATCAAGCCTGAATAATATTTAATCATAGATTACCTGTATTCAGGATTGGCATGATCAAACCGACAGCCCGCAGCCCATTTGCTTCTCTGGTTGCCGTGGGCGGGTATTCCTCCATTATCCTTGATCATTCTTGCCAAATGCAGTAAATTTCAGGTCATAAAAGTTGCATTTCGGTTAGTGAAGTCGCTCTCCGGCCCTCCCGAATCTGGATCCAGGTACGAAGGACCCGGTCCAATCGGACCCAGCCAGGCAGCATCAGCCTGGGGAGGAATTACAAAGCCCAGATGCTGCAGCGAATAAAGAATTCCCATTCCGCAGTGTTTAGCTCCATCTTCGTTTCCGGTAATCAGGCACCCGCCGACACGACCGTAGTAAGCGTATTGACCATGCTCATTCAACTCACCGGATTGACCGTAAAGCCTTTCAATAATCCTCTGACAGACAGATGTTTTCTCTCCAAGCCATATTGCCGAACCAAGAACTAGGATATCTGCATCAAGCACTTTCCTGTATATAAGCGGCCACTCGTCCTTATCCCATCCATGTTTGGTCATGTCATCATAAACACCGCTGGCTATTTCGTAATCAACTGCCCTGATTAATTCAGTTGTAACTCTGTTCTTTTCCATTATTGCCTTTGACACTTTTATCAAGCCCTCAGTATGTGAAAGCTCAGGTGATTTTTTTAAAGTACAGTTGATATAAAGAACTTTCAAATCCGAAAAGTCCCATCTGCTTGTGCTGCACAGTTCCTCCTGCATTTTATTAAGCACATTACCTGACATATAACTTCCCTCCTCTCACCGTTTATTCTATTTCCTGCTGTGATTACCTGCTGTATCAGTAACTTAACTCTTAAAAAGAAAGAAGGAATGGCCGCTTATAATTCTGCCATTCCTCATACTGGTTTATATAAATATATTCAGATTTAAAGTCAGTTAGAAGTTAACGACCGTTGGCACCCATTTTTGCTGCCGCTTCACGGGCAGCACCGGATACTTTTTAAACGGGAAGGGGCACAAGCTCTTGAAACTCCCTCATAATCCTTGTTATTAATCCGCTATCTTTTGGTTGTTTCTCAATGGCATTCATAAATATTTCTTTTCCGGGAATTCCTGGTCCCTGAACCAATTCAATTACAGAAAAACCCTGGACGATACCGATTTCAAAATGAGGTTGGATACCCCAAACCGGCTTCTCTTTAAGTTTAAATGCCAGATTCGCACATTCAACCGAATCTAGCAGCAGATCAACTGCATCCTCCGGAAGATTGACCACCTCGTCGAAATGAAGCACAAAGCCGTTCACTATATCTCCCTGCTCACCAAATAATATGTCTCTTTTTTTAACAGTCATATCCGGCCATCCAATTTCAGGATGTTCTCTAACCCGGACAGCCTTCTCTCCAAACAGGGCTTTAGCGATAATCTGGTGACCGAAACAATTACCCAGGATCACTTTGCCATGATCGATCGATTTTCTAATAAATTCTTCTTCAGCTATCATCCAGGCTTTGTTTTCCAGGGTGCTTGAAAGCGAACCTGATATCAGCATATGGGTAAAAGTATCCAAACCTGGAGCTTCTTCATGAGGTGCATGATAAACCTTGAATGGCAAGGTAAATAAAGGTTTCCAGTGCTCCATAGGTTTGTAGAGGTCATGATCAGTTGAATTATCGACAAAAAGTATCTTTTTCATATTTTCCCTGCTTTCTGCTCTAAATATAAATTCAACCAGCTAGATTATATGGAATAGATCAACCGCATAAATTTAACAGCCAGTTAAGTGCTCTCTACTATTTCTGCCGAATTATTTTTTGCCGGTTTATCTTTACCAATCCAACGATCCATGACTATACAGGCAGCAAGATCACCAGTAACATTTACCACTGTCCTGCTCATATCGAGAATGCGATCAACACCCACTATAAGAGCTATACCGGCTGCCGGAATACCAACACTGTTTAAAACCATGGCCAGGATTACAATACCTACCCCCGGTGTCGCCGGTGAACCGATCGAAGCGCCCACTGTTGTAACCAGGATCAACAAGAGGGCAGGGAGTCCAAGATCCACGTTGAAAACCTGGGCCAGGAAAACAGTAGCAGCTGCCTGATAAAGCGCCGTTCCGGCCATATTAATACTTGCACCCAGTGGAATCAGGAACTGTGATATTGAGGTTCTGACTCCCAACTTCTCTTCAGCCGTCTGCATTGACAGGGGCATAACTGCCGCTGAACTTGATGTTGAAAAAGCAAGCAGTTGAACTTCCCTTATAGCCTTCAAAAAATGCCCTGGATTTTGACGGCCCCAAAATCCGACAATCAGCAGATAAACAATAATCATCACAATAAGGGCCAGAATAACCGTTCCTACATATATGGCCATGCCAATAAGGGCATCAAGCCCGACCCTGATTGTGATCTGAGCCAACAGACCGAAAACCGCCAGCGGGGCAAGGTACATTGCCCAACGAACGACTGTCATGCATACTTCCTGCAGCGATCCCATCAGACTTAAAAGTGGTTGCGATTGTTTGGGGGGCATGGCAACAAGGGCAAAGCCGATAACAATAGCAAATAAGACTACCTGCAGCATTTCACGTTCAACCATTGAACCAAGAGGATTTTCCGGTATTAAGTTTACCACTATATCCGGGAGAGCGACAATTCCCGGAACTTCCGGAACCTCTTCTTCATCTCCAATTAGATCCCCGGTATCTACCTGAGTCGTGGCATAACCGGCATCTACATAATTACCCGGACCAATGATCATGCTCGCACTCAAGCCAATAATTATAGCTATAGTAGTAGTTAAGATAATAAAAAAAGCAAATCTGATTCCAATTTTTTTGAGTTGATCCAGGTCATCAGTTGAAGCAAGTCCGCGAATTACAGAAGCAAATATCAGCGGCACAACGATCATCTGGATCAACCCAAGGAAAAGGTTACCTGGTATAGCCAACCAACTGCCTACAACTTCAGCAGTATTCAGTGGCACCAACCCAATCTGGGGCGATAAAATAATCCCTGTAGCAACACCCAGTACCATGGCAATTAATACTTTCAGCCATAACTTGCCCTGAATCATCCCCTGAAGATGTTGAACAAGATCAGTCAGCGGTTTTGGCTGAAGCCTATTAATATAATCTTTCATTATAGATGATGCCTCCTTCCAACTAGTATGGTTTAATAACTTCAATATCCGTTATTGTAAAAAGCTTATTATACTGTTCCAATAATAAATCAGGATTCGTTATCGGTCAGATCTGACCCGTAGGACTGGCTGAAGCGGGTCGAGGAGTACTTGTCAAGTTTCCAGGACGGAACCCTGCAGGTTGGGCAGGGGGTAAAATTCCATTTGTTACGTAAAAAACGGGCAGCCCTGCTGTTCTTTGAATTGTAAGCCAGAAAAGTCTCGTTGCAATGGGTAGTGATCATGGCCTGGTTGCCTTTTATCTCAAAAGTTTTTATCCCGTGTAATATGCCTTTACGGGAAGGCCATAGCTTCATCTTCTGAAGCAGACGAAAAAATTCAACCCTTTTACGGTAATATCTCTTTACTGTGTCCATAACCTTACTCCTCCAGGTATAGCTGATGAAACGGTTTGGTGAAAACATCAAAAAGCATCACAGCCGTTCCCAACTGCAGGGGATCGTGTATCAGCCTGGGCTCAATTATTTTTAAGGCCTCCTGATCGAAACCAAGGGGCAGGCCTGGAGCGGCAACCATAGTTTTTTCTGAAAGCTGATCAGCCTTGATCAAATTTCTTCCCGGTGAGGCATCGAAAATTAGTGTGACCCTATCCAAGATTTCGCCGAGGCTCAGACCAAACTTGATGCCCATGTGAAATTTCTTTTTCAGACCTTCGGCCAGTACCTGCTCCTTTCTTTTATCTCTATCATAAATTACCGGAATGGCGCCTGCCTCACACAGGTTTTCTGCTGCCCTCATGCCAACCGGTCCGGCTCCAATCAATAAAACTTCCTTGTCTTTAATTCCTCCGGCCATTTTTGACAGGGCGGTGACATAACCTTTTGCAGTTGCTCCCGTATTGTCAGCAACTTTACGGTTATTTAAATTAATAGCCGCATAATTAAAGTCATCTGCCAGGATTATAGCATCGGTATTACCCTGGTAGGCCTCGATCAAACCACCCAGGTCTGCTGCCTCCGTTATGTACGAGTTAAATCCCAGGTAAACAGCAATCGCCCGTACTGCTTCAGAAAACCCGCTGATGATTCCCTGGCCTGATGCAACAGGAATAACGGCGACCTTATAATCTTCAGGATTGATAATTGCCGCCCCTGTTCCGACAGCCAACACAGCGATCTCTTTTAGTGAATAACTGGTTTTTCGCTTCAAATCTTCATCATACTCATTGAGGGTATGTGGTATATTTACCACCTGTTCCGAAATCAATCTGGTCACATTATCGCCCTCTCACGATTTAATATCTTGAACCCGGGGTTCAGGATCCAGATAATCTATTAGATCCATTTCAGTCATAAGCCGCTTGATTACTGACTCTCTTTTATTACGGACATCAGTTGAATCACTGCCGGTTATGATTAATGTGGCCATCCATTTTTCCATACCCGGGGCATAATTGGTTAATGCTTCGTCAGCACCGAAAAAATCTTCCAGAAGGGCCAGCGGACCAGCTTCAGATACTACATGTTCCCCACTAACAGTAATTTTACCGGGGGAGACAAAAATATGTTCAAAAATAACCGCTTTCTTATCTTCAACTATAACATCTTTGTTCAACCGACCATTTATGAACGTCGCGGTAAGAGTTTCAAGCATATTTATTCCCGTCGAATGGAAAACTGCAGTTGGGGTTTGACTGGGCAGACGAGCATCTATTTCCAACACTTTGAGAACACCTTTATTTAAAATCACTTCCACATCCATAATACCATTCAAATTAATTTCTTCTGCAATATTTGTCGCTAACGCGGAAAAGTGATCCTTTAATTCCTCAGACAGGTCAGCCGGCGCAAGAACCCTTTTGCAATCGTATATATCGTCCATTTCAAGGCCGGTTACCTGCAAAGGTAGATATTCCCCTTTATAGCCGATTATTTCAATAGAATAGGATGGACCGGTAAGATACTCCTGGAGAACCCATCGGTCTTCTTCATCACCTATCTTTTTTCTGAACAACTCCAGATCGGATTCATCCTGCAGCCGAATCACCCCTTCACTCCCACTTGCTCCGGTTGGTTTGGCAATCAGGGGATAACAGCAGCCAGGCCAATGTTTTGGATAAGCCACTCCGATATCCTCAAAGAGCTGATCGGAAGCAATTTTCGATGAAGAAAGATCATATGCATTTAAGTCGAGAGCCAGAGGAATATCCAGCACTTCTGCAGTATCAATGAGATTGGCTAAAACGGCCCTGTTTTCAAGAGCGGGTATGATAATGTCCGATCCGGACAAAACTGCCGCCAGTTCGTCTTTTCTTCGGGCATCAGTTAAGTAGAAAGTGTCAGCCATATTCTGAGCAGGAACTGAAGATTTAATATCTACCAGCACTATATCCCAACCGGCTTTTCTGGCCAAATAAACGGCTTCAAGACCCTGGAGCCTTCCGCCAATAACAGCAGCACGCATTTAATGACCTCCCGGGTTTATTATACTTGAATATATAATTTCTTTCGGTTTTTAATCCATTCTGCATAATCTGATTTTGAAGCTGATTCCAGACCGCAGCTTTTCAAAATCGGTAGAGTTCCGGCCACTGTTCTTCCGCCTTCCCTGATGTCAAGTGTACTCTGGGATACTCCACAGAGACCCTGATCAGGAGGTATTAAAGAGGTTATCACATTCGCGCCGGCATTAAGTCGGTCTTTCAAACCGGAAATACCGTCTACATCAAGTGATGCGGGAATTAACCGATCAGGAAAAAGCAAGCGCATAATGGCAATGATCACCATTTCCCGCAGACGGGGTATAACTTTAACATTTTCCAGGGGAGTCCCTTTCTGTGGAACAAAACTCATCACCCTTACCTGGTCAGCTTCTAGTTCCTTCATTACCTTGAAGGACTGAACCACGTCTTCAGCTGTCTCTCCAACACCTGCCAGCAAACCCTCTTCGGCCAGCATACCAAGCTCATGCGCATAATATTTTAAATTGAGTCTTTCGTCATAATCCTGGTGGATCCTTAATTTTTCATAAAGTTTCCGGTTATGTGTCTCCTGGTAACAGGCATACCAGTCAACTCCTATCCGGCAAAACTCACTTAAAATATCTTTCGGAACCACGCCGGGTGAGATCATAACCGGCATTCCGGTAAGTTCTTTTACCAGGGCCGTCGTCTCGAGCAGCTCTTCAAAACAGCCGGTGGAAAAATAATTAGGATCTTCCCCCATTGTCAAATCCAGCAGGTGAACACCTGATTCAGTTAATTTTTCTGCAGTATCGATAATCTCCGCTCTCGACTTGCGGTATCTTTCACTCTCGGGATTTGAACGCCGGTAAAAACAGAATGTGCAATCATTACGGCAATAGGTGGAAAAATATATAAACCCGTACAGAAATACTTTTTTACCGAAATAGCTGCTGCGCATTTCCCGGGCAGCTTTGAAAAGTAGTTTTGTTTCATTCTCTTCACGAAGATTGAGCAGGAATAAGATTTCTTCATCTTCAAGAAATTTCAGTTCCCTGGCTTTGCCTTTAATTTGCCTGATTTTTGTTTCTCTCATCTCTTTGTTCATTAAATCTCACCTGTTGATTTACCCAGCTTCATTATTCCCGCGCACCAATTAAATAGATCACTTAAGGTTTAATCGAATACCATTAAGGTATGTAAGACTCCTACCCGATTTCTGTATATTATTATGACCCTGCCGGACCATAACCAGGCGTTCCAAACCAAAACCTATTCCCACCCAGGGGACGTCAATTCCCCACTGCAGATCCAGTTCATGCGGACCCATTGCTCCCGAGCCAAGCTCCAGGTCACCGCAAAGCACATCTATAGTTTCCTTATACACATCAGAACTCTCTGTCTCCAGACTATAATTTTCTATTCCGGCAGCATTCATAACCAGTTGAGCCAATTCTCTGATCCTTTTCTGACGATCCGCTTCGGGTAAACCCATCTCAACCAGGTTGAGCATGGTAAATTCCTGCATATGACTTCCTCCCTGAGAATCCTTGCGAAAACAGGGGCCAATCTCGAATATGCTTACCGGATGTGGCCATATTCTCAGCAAATCCTTCAGAACATAGTAGAGGTTAGGAGCAAGCATCGGACGTAGGCAGCGTTTGGAATCTATCCAGAATACCTGCCTGAACAGTGGGTGCTCTTCGGTGATAGTCATTTTCGCCAGCAGTCCTTTTGAGAGCAGCAGGGGTGTGGTAACCTGGGAAAAACCTTTTTCTGTTAATACATCCACCAGGCAGTGCTCAAGCTGCAGGATTGCCGGCCTGCGAATGTGATCGCGATAATCGAGCAGCTGTTCCTTACCCCGGCGCACCAGTTCAGTTTCGATCTCCTGGTAACGACTGTTTCGTTCTTCAGCGCTCCTGAAATGGAGTGTAAAATCGGCTTCCGCTGCTCCAAGTTCCTGTAATCTTTGTTTTTGAATATCCGTCCAATCAAACGTTTTCAATCACCGCATTTCAATAATAATCTAGAGCCGGATAGTTAAGTGGCGGGGAGTCCGGGAGTTCCACCCGGCTATACAGATTTAGAGTCTGCATGATCAATCCGATCCACCCCCCATGATTAAACAACTTCAGCTTTTTTTATTATACAGCATCCAGCTTCATTTGCTATCATCTTTACCTATTTTGGAGCTCAGCGAATCATATAAGAAGTATGCAAAAAAGGCGATGATCAGGGGAATTATAGTTACATAAAACATTATGTGATAGCCTAATGAAGCTGCCAGGAAACCCAGGGTGACTGCGCCGAGAAAGACACCAAAATCAAGAGCGGTCCAGTAAGTGGCATTTGCCACACCTCTTTGCTCAATTGGGAGATTCCTGACACTCAGAGCCAGCATGGTCGGCTGGATAAATGCAAATCCCGCACCATATACTAGCCCTCCGAGAACCAGGTAATATGTATTAGATATGTTTGCGATAATTACCGTGGCAGTAATCAATAATATTATTCCCATTATAATAACCAGGTTGTAGCCGTTTTTTCTATACCTGTCTACCATATAACCGGATATCGGTCTGAAAATTAAAGAAGTCAGAGCCATGGCTGTATAGAAAACGCCTACCACAGTGATACCCTTGGTGGCAGCATAAACGGATAAAAATGACATAACAGTACTAAAATTCAATGCAACAAAAAAGATAACCAAAGCCGGTTTTAAGCCGGACTTCGATATTAATCTTAATTTCGGCATTTGCTCTTTTTGGGTGAATGCCGGGTATTTTATTTGAATTGCCATCGCGAATGCCGCCAGGATAAATATTGAAGTCAATATAAATACTGTTCGAAAAGAATATTCACTGAGAATCCATGAGTTTACTGCGGGAGAGATGGCCAATGATAAACTCATTGTGCCTGTAAAATAGCCCATACCAACTCCAATTTTGCCCGGAGGAATTATATCGGAAGCCAGGGTAAACATGGCAGTAGTACCTATACCAAAACCTATGCCCTGTATGAAGCGTGATATAATAAGCACCTGTGCCGAAGGCATCCATATGTAAGAAATTGCAGGAAGTAAAAAGAGCAGTAAACCGCAGAAAAATATTGTTTTACGTCCATACTTATCAAGAGCCCTGCCGGCAATGGGCCTTACAAGTATAGCTCCCAGAGTTAAAGCTGCCAGAGGTAGTCCGGCTGAACCGGCCAACCCCTCACGTATCTCAATATATATTGGCAGAGTGGGAATCATACCGTCGAAGGACATAAATAAAAACAAGGAAACCAGGCATATCAGGATATAATTAACTGTCCACAGTTTATCCTGTTTTTCAGTACCGTTTTTTTCATTAAGATTTGATCTTCTCCTGGTTTTAATATTATTTACTCCTTTCAGATTTCTGCTTTCAAACTTCTGCATACGACGATATTAGTTTATCATTAAAGAAAAGATTACAAAACACTCTTCTTTTTCCAATGGCATAACCTTCGCGGATGTTATATAATGTTATATATATGAATATATAATAAATCAGGACAATTATTTAAGGTTTAACTGATCTTCTTAAATTAATTTTATCATTCTATTTTATAACTCCCCGGTATACTAACTATGGAAGGATGATTATATTGTCCAAAGTAAAGACTGCTGACGAGGCTGTTAGTTTTATCAAGGATAATGCAACTTTGGGAATAAGCCTGATGGGGTTGGCGGGATGGCCTGAAGAAGTAGCCCAGGCACTGGAAAGAAGATTTCTGGAAACAGGAGCTCCCAGGGATTTAACAGTTGTGTCAAGTTCAGGAGCAGGTGACAGCAGGGATAGAGGTGTAACCCGTTTAGGCTATGAAGGTCTGGTTAAAAAATGGATCGCCGGGCATATGGGACAGGCTCCCAGAATGCGCAAGCTGGTTGAGGAGAATAAAATTGAAGCTTATAACCTTCCCCAGGGTGTGATCGTCCAACTGTGGCGAGAAATAGCTGCCAAGCGACCCGGCCTGATCACAAAAGTAGGGCTCGGAACATTTGTCGATCCGCGTGTTGAAGGCGGAAAAATGAATTCTATAACTGTCGAAGACATTGTTAAGGTAATAGAAATCGAAAATGAGGAATATCTCTTCTATAAAACCTTCCAGGTTGATGTTGCTTTAATCAGGGGTACAGTTGCCGATGAAAACGGCAACCTGACCATGGATAAAGAAGGTATTTTTTTGGAAACACTGCCCCTGGCCCAGGCAACCAAGAATTGCGGTGGAATAGTTATCGCACAGGCTGAATATATAGCCCAGCCAAATACAATTCATCCTAAAAGGGTAAAAGTTCCGGGTATATTGATTGACCATGTTGTTCAATGTAAAGATACCTATAACCATTTTCAAACTGAAGGAGTATACTTTAATCCATCATTCGCCGGAGACATCCGGGTCCCTTTATCTGCTCTCCCGCCATTAACCCTCAACGAGCGCAAAGTGATTGCCCGACGGGCAGCCATGGAACTCAGTCCTGATGCTATAGTTAACCTCGGTATAGGTATTTCTGCTGATGTTGCTGCCGTGGCTGCAGAAGAAAGAGCTGCGGATTTGATGCATCTGACCACCGAATCGGGAACTATAGGCGGAGTTCCGGCGAGCCCACCTGATTTTGGTCATGCCTATAATGCTGAAGCCATAATCGAACATCATGTTCAGTTTGACTATTATGACGGTGGGGGCATTGACTTAACGTTCCTGGGGATGGCCCAGGCCGATAAGGATGGAAATATCAATGTAACCAGATTCAGTAACCGTGTAATCGGCAGCGGGGGATTTATTAATATAAGCCAAAATGCAAAAAAAGTGGTTTTCTGCGGCTCTTTCACTGCCAGTGGTCTTGAAGTTTCAGTTGCAAATAACCGATTAAACATAATAAATGAGGGTAAAATACAAAAATTTGTCGATAAGGTTGATCAGATCACCTACAGCGGTGGCTATGCTCGTAAGATAAAACAACCTGCCTTGTACGTTACTGAAAGGGCTGTCTTTTCTCTCGAGCAAGAAGGTTTAACATTGATTGAAATCGCTCCGGGAGTGGATCTGGAAAAAGATGTCCTGGCACAAATGGGCTTTAAACCAAGAATTTCACCCAACCTGAAAACCATGCCTGTTAACATTTTTTCTGACTCATGGGGTGAATTAAGGAAAATCATTCAATCAGGATATGGCAGTTAAAGTCCGCCTTATTTGATATGGACTAGCTAATTGCAAAGTTAAAAATTATCTTGGGAAAGGAGATATTTATAATGGGAAAAACTTATAAAATAGGTATCGTTGGAGCCGGAAATATGGGCAGCGGAATTGCTCAAAAACTGGCCCAGGAGAAACTGCAAATAACCCTGGTCGATACCAAAACAGAATTTATCGAGCGCGGTCTGAACAATATCCGGCAAACCCTACAGGAGGGGGTGGAACGTAAGATCTTCACTCCGGAGCAGGTTGAAGAAATCATGAACCGGATCAATGGTACCATTGATTTACAAGAGCTCAAAGATGCAGACCTGGTAATTGAAGCCATCTTTGAAGACGAAAAAGTTAAAGGCGAGTTATTTGCAAAACTTGATGAAATTTGTGAACCGAAAACCATATTTGCCACCAATACCTCCAGTTTTTATGTGGGCAACCTGGCAAAGTGGACCAGGCGTCAGGACAGGTTTATCGGCACCCACTTCTTCTTTCACCCGGCCAAAAACCGCCTGGTGGAAATAATCCCTCACGATGGCACCAGTGAAGAAACCCGGGAAAAAGTTCTCCAGATTACCAGTATGCATGGCAAGACTCCTATTCTGGTAAAAGACTCTCCCGGTTTCTGTGTTAACCGCATTTTTATTCCCTGGTATGTGGAAGCTATACGTATTATTGAAGAAGGAATCGCCAATGTGCCAACTGTTAATGAAGGAACCAAACGGGCCTTCGGAATCGGAATCGGACTCTTCGAACTTTGGAATATGTCCGGAGGAACCGTTATCGGATTGCATGGCGCAAAAAACCTGGGCAGAGAATTGGGCAATTTTTATGCTCCACCCGAGTTGCTGCGGCATCAGGTTGAAGACTTAAATGCAGATTTTTCACTGGAAGGCGAAATAGATGAGAGCAAGATGGATATCATTGCCGAGCGCCTCTATGCTGTTGCCATCGGCGTTGCCTGCGCCCAGGTAGACGAAGGTGTGGTTACTATCGAAGATGTCGACCGGGCAATCAAAATCGGTTTGGCATGGCGTCAGGGACCTTTTGAACTGATAAACAGTCTCGGCATCGAAAAAGCCTATCAATTGGTAAAAGAACTGAGTAATAGGCATCCCGATTTCAAAATGCCGGAGCTTCTGATTAAGCAGAAAGAAAAAGGTACCCCCTTCGAGTTTAAATACGTTGACCTTGAAATAACCGGCGACCTTGCTTACATAACAATCAACCGACCGGAAGCAATGAATGCGCTAAACCCGGTTGTTATGGAGCAGCTGGAAAAGAATTTTGATCAAGCCGAGAAAAACAACTCCGTCAAAGCAATCGTGATCAGGGGCGCAGGAAAGGCTTTCATCGCCGGTGCAGATATCAAGTTCTTTGTTGATAATATAAAATCCAAAACTGTCGATAAAACCTATGCCTTTACCCGTAAAGGACATGATATACTCTTAAAGCTCGAAAACTCACCCAAAATGACCATCGCCCTTTTAGATGGCCTTTCGCTGGGTGGCGGAAGCGAGGTAGCATTGGCCTGCCAGGCTATTGTAGCCACACCGAATGGTTCTCTCGGTTTCCCGGAAGCAGCAATCGGCATTTTCCCCGGACTTGGCGGGATGTTTCGCCTGGAACGTCACCTCGGGCTTGAACTGGCAAAATATTATATTTTCACCGGCAAACTAATCAACGCAGCAGATGCTCATGCGCTCGGGATTGTTACCAAACTGGTTGAAAAAGCCGATATCGAAAATGCAATCAGAGACATCATCGCAAATGGAAAATTCGACAAGTATCGGCCAAGAGAAATTCCGGAAAAATTTAAGGCGGCAAAAATTTTAGGCGGCAGTGATAACATCAGTCGACTATTAAAAGGTGAGATGCCGCAGGGTGTAGATCCTGCGCTGGCAGAAAAAACTTTAAGTATCGTTTCTACCAAAGCGCCGATCGCCCTGCAGATGGCGAACGAACTGATGGATGCTCAATCCGGGGTATCAACTGAAGAGGCCATAGAACTGGAACTGGCCCGGCTTTATGATATTTTCGCAACAGATGATGCTCTGGCCGGTTTACAATCACCGCCGGGTCGCCCACCAAAATATTCAGGTAAATAGAAAGGAGTGCAAATATGTTTTCCAGGAGCTATATCCCTTACAAAGGTTATTACAGCTCGCCATTTTGCAAATGGCAGGGCAGTTTGCAAAACGATAATGCCATTGAACTGGGTGCTAAAACCAGCAAACGCTGGTTTGAAAGTAAAAATATCAATCCACAGGAATTAGACTACCTGTACCTGGGTATCACCGTCGGACAGCACCGTGTCTTTTTCGGCGCCACCTGGGCCGCTTTCATGATGGGTGCACCCGATATTCCCGGAATGACCATTATGCAGGCGTGTTCGACGGCCACCACAACAGTATTTAACGCAAGCATGGCTGTGGAGATAGGCAACGTGGATACTGCCTATTGTTTACTTGTAGACCGATGTTCCAACGGACCTCATACCGTCTGGCCAAATCCCTTGGGCCCAGGAGGGGAAGTCATATCGGAAAACTGGAATTTAGATAATATGCGTGCAGATCCTTCAACAGGTTACGGTATGATCGTTACGGCAGAAAACGTTGTTAAAGAGGAAGGTTTTACCCGCCAGGAAGCAGATGAGCTTGTATTAATCCGCTATGAACAATATAATAAATCACTTGCTGATGACAGGGCATTTCAAAAACGTTATATGTTCCCGGTGGAAGCCACTCTGTCAAGGAAAGAAATTCTGCTGGTGGAAACAGATGAAGGAGTGGCAACTACTTCAAAAGAGGCCCTGGAACGTTTACGTCCCACTCTGGAAGGTGGCATTCTAACTGTCGGTGCGCAAACCCACCCTGCAGATGGAAATGCCGGAATTATAGTTACAACCAGGGAAAAGGCGGCGAAACTGAGCGCCGATCCCAAGATCCCCATTCAGATTATTTCTTACGGATTCGCCCGCACAAAAAAAGCCTTTATGCCGATGGCTCCAGTTCCATCAGCCTTAACAGCCCTTGAGCGGGCAGGCCTGAAGGCAACAGATTTGGCTGTAATCAAAAACCACAATCCCTTTATCGTCAATGATATGTACCTGGCCAAGAAACTCGGTGTTGAAGCTGCCTCAATTAATAATTACGGCAGTTCCATGGTTTTCGGTCATCCACAGGCTCCTACAGTGGCGCGCCTGCTTATTGAGGCTATAGAAGAAGCAGTTATTATAGGAGGCGGATATGCCCTGGTCACCGGTTGTGCAGCCGGTGATACGGCGGCAGCACTAGTCGTAAAGGTTGGGTAGTCTGTTATTAAAGAAAAGGTCTGTCGCTGGTTTGCGGCAGACCTTTAAAAAAAGATATTTCAGATGCATTAACCGTTAAGTCCGATCTCAAAGGGATCCACAATGGTTGTACCCCCATCGATTACGAGGACTGATCCGGTCATATATGATGAATCATCACTGGCCAGGTAACTGCAAATACCTCCGATTTCACCCGGCAGAGCCCCTCTACCCATAGGTACTGCTCGAAATTGAGATTTGTCAACTTCTCCGAACTCACCAAAATGCCCTTCAGTCATCGGTGTAAAAACAAAACCCGGACAAACCACATTACAGCGCACATTATCTTTGCCATAGTCACGGGCAGCCTGTTGGGTAAGCATGATTAAAGCTGCTTTTGAAGTGCAGTAACCGACCCTGTCGGATAAGCACCTCAATCCTCCAATCGAGGAGATATTTATGATCGAGCCTCCACCTGCTTTGATCATGTGCGGTATAACAGATCTCATCAATAAAAAGGGTCCATTTAAGTTTACATCAAATATTTTTTTCCAATCTTCGAGTTCGATATTGGTCACACCACCGGGGTAGTTAACTCCTGCACAGTTTACCAGTACATCAACCCCACCACCAAACCCTATGGCTGCATCAACCATCATCTTGATATCTTCGGTTTTTGATATATCTCCCTGGCACGGTTTAACCATACCGGGAGGGAGCTCTCCGGCAACCTTCTCGAGATACTCTTTACGCCGCCCTACTATGCAAACTTTTGCCCCATCTTCAACAAACCTTTTTGCTATAGCGGCGCCAATACCACTGCCTGCTCCGGTTACAAGGGCAGTTTTATTTTTTAATTTCATTTAGATGATCACCCCTTTGATAACATTAGAACTTCTATTTAATCTTCTCGCCAATTCCAGTCGCGATCTCCTTTGAATACATTTGCATTCATTTCATTACTGATAAACAAATTTGCTTCAGGGAAAAGTGTAACCATAGAATAATAGAAATTTGCAACATCATCTGTTTTTTGGAGGACTTTCTCAGTCGCTACCAGGTAATCGCGCGTGAAACTAAATGAACTCTCATCGAAGGGCATACCCGGTTTCTGATGGCCGGGAATAACCACTTCTGCATTCATACTTTCCAGTTGATCAATATCCTTGATCCACTGTCTGCGTTCCTCTGCCGTAACCTCGCAGGTAAATGGATGAGCTTGATTGAATAAAACATCGCTCCCATATAACGTGCTGATCGAGGGAATCCAAACTACCGTGTTGTACTTAAGATCGCCCATGATTGTAGGCAAAATCTCAATTTTATGCCCTTCCAGCTCAAAATAATGCTCGTTTAATGGCTCAATCCTAATGATTTTTCGCGGTACATTAATTACCCCGATTACCTGTTCCCAGTGTTCCATTTTGCCAAAAAATTGATCATTAATTGTCTTACATACCTCGGGAAGCGCAATTACTTTGGCTTCGGGAAAGGCTTCAGCAATATGACCGGTGCCGAAATAGTGATCCGGATGAGCATGGGTAAGATAGATAGTTTTAAGTACTTTTCCAGTTTCAAGCACTTCAGCGATAACCCGATGAGCGTTTGATAATGTCCACTGGGTATCAATCAAAGCGCACTCCTCTTTTCCCATCACGATAACCGAAGAAACCTCAAACCCCTTTTCATCACTAAAGTAAACTTTCGTAGATAACAAATCTTTCCCGTGTGTATTGCATCTGACTTCCATCTGCATACCTCCTGGTTAAAAGTCCAAAAAAATATTATAATATTATATAGTTAAATATATAGCATCGCGATTCCTGCTTGAAGCGAAATATTGACAAAGGAATAACCAACTGTTAAAAAAGATGTTACATGGTTTAAGATGGGGTGACTAGAATGATCAATATTACGGTAAAAGGAGTAGCGGAAGTCGGTAAACTGCTCCAAACAAAGGGAAAGCTTGAAATAAAGCTGCCTGAGGGGACATCCATTGGAGAGCTTCTTAACATCCTTGCCGATAAGTATGGAAAAGAACTTGTAACGCTAACCCGGACAGACCAGGGTGAAAAAACACTGCGTATATTGATAAACGGACGGGATATCACCTTCCTGAAAGGTCTCGAAACAGAACTGGGAGATGGGGATCATATCTCAATCCTCCCTCTATTAAGCGGCGGATAATATCGGAAAGCCGGTCAAGTATTAAGATGGATCAATATAGACAGCATTAACATGGAGGTAATACAAATGAAAACAGCTATAATTGCCTGCAAAACCCTTGAGGACGAAATAAATCTGGCAGTCAGTAAAACTAAAACTAATCATAAAATATACTGGATCGACTCGGGATTACATAATTACCCAGACCGCCTTAGACAAAATTTACAGGAATGCATAGACAAAATAGGGGTTTATAATTATATTGTATTACTCTTCGGGTTATGTGGTAATTCTCTACTTCATCTTTCCTCAAAACATGCAAAACTTGTTATCCCCAAAGTTGATGATTGCATATCCATGTTTCTCGGTGGAAACAGGGAACGTAGAAATATTGAAGAAAACACCAGGGCATATTACCTGACAAAAGGATGGCTTCGTTACGAAAATAATATATGGCATGAGTACCTACAGTGTATTGAGAAGTATGGCCTTGAAAAAACCCGAAAAATATTCGGCATAATGCTTAAGCATTATACTCATCTCATTGTAATTGATACCGGCGCTTTTGATTCCGCAGAATTTATTGAAGAAACCAAAAAAATTGCTGTTGAATTAAATCTTGAGCATAAAGTAATAAAGGGTGATCTTTCTATCCTGGATCGGGCTTTAACTAATGAATGGCAAAAAGATTTTGTAGTGATCAAACCGGGTGAAAAAATAACTCTTAATGATATGGGTACCTGCGGTGAATTCATCAGTCAGGATCAAATATTCGGAATTTCATCTGCCTGATAAAACCATTATAAACAATGTTGAGAATAGAGGGGCTATCCTTAAACAAATAAGGATAGCCCCGTTTTATTTATATGCTATATCTGCCTATTTCAGACTATTTATACACTCCGTATTCCTTGCTGAATTCAACCATAGCTTTTACGTTTTCCGGTTTTGCTTCATCAAGAAATGCACCGTTGGCCAGAATGAGTCCACCATCTTTGCCTACAGTATCGATGAGCATTTTGCAGTATTCCTTCACATCATCAGGAGTGCCCAGATTCAATAGCGAGGAAGGCACATTACCTGTCAGGCAAGCTTTTTGACCTACCGTTTTCTTTGCTTTTTGGATATCCGACTGGTCGATCATTAATATTGTCTTGCCTTCCGGAATATCCTGCATAACTTCCAGGCGTGAATTCCAGCGTCCTTCAAGGGCAAGCCATGGCACGCATCCACCTTCAACCAATCCCTCAACGATCTGTTTCAGTTGAGGCCAGTAAAACTTTTTAAACTGCTCATCTGACAGAAAACCGTCAGCACCTTTGTGAAGAGGCATAAAGACCAACGGATTACCGGTCATTTTCATCGTATTAATGCCCATGGCAGTCATGATCGGTATCTGCTGTTCAAGTGCCTTAAGTAACTTTTCAGGCCGCCGGTACATGTCAATCATCACACCATGAGTTCCCCGAAGTGTATCACCGATAACATCAAAGGGCGCCTTGCTGTATCCGGCCAAAATATTGGGATATCCCAGGGTTCTTAATTCTGCGTCACAACCGCCCATAGCCCCGGCCCATTTCAACGCTTCAGCCCCGGCTTCAAACAGGGTTTTATAAGTTTCCTGAACAGGAGGTAAACCATAGGGAATAAAGTTAAAGGCAACTCCGTACATCTCGAGGATTCCGGTGAACGGTGGGAGCATTGAAAACCCCTGTAAAGAGCCAAAAACACGGGGCAGGTAAAAATTCTGGAAATAAAAAGAAGGATCGGAAAGAAGAATATCATATTCGTCTTCCGTCATGTATTCCTTCTCAATGCATTGATAACAGTGATTATCTCCAACACCATGACCCGGCCAGGCATAAAGTTTGTAATCCATTAACTCAAAAAATTTGCCGGGACCAAGCACGGAGGCTCCGATATGCATATCCGGCTGAAATTCCAGAATATATTTCTTAAATGCAGAGACACATAAATCATAATCATACATGGCATCTTTCAGGGTAACCCCTGAGAAATAGTAGGGAAACATGCTGGGGTAAATGGTGACTGGAACCCTATCCGGAGTTTTTTTCAATTGTATGGCATCTTTTATTCTGGTTATATTTGCTTTATAGAGAGCCTCAGCTTCGGGGCTTTGAAATTTTACGTCGTTCCCTTCAGGATCTTTCGGAGAAAGCAATTTTTGAAACTGGACTTCTTGCTTTTCAGCAGCAGTCATCTGTTCCCAATTTTTATCCATGGTTCAACCTCCTATCCATTGTTTTGCCAACTTAACTGCATCAGTAGCATCTAAGCCGTAAGCATCAGCGCCTATGTGATCTTTTACCATATCGTCAATCTGGCCTCCGCCGATCATTACCTTAACCTTATCACGTAAGCCGGCTGATTCTATGGCATCAACAGTTTTCTTCATTGATTCATGAGCAAGGGTTAAAAACCCGCTCAAACCAACGACAGGAGCGCTCGTTTCCTTGATCTTGGCGACGATATCCTGCACCGGAACATCTACCCCAAGATCATAAACGTTAAAGCCGCTTGCATCAAGCATGAAGACAACGAGGTTTTTACCTATATCATGGATGTCACCTTCGACCGTTGCTATAATTACCTTTCCTAAATCCTGCTCTTCACTACCTCGTGCTTCCTTGAGCTTTGGTTCAAGCAGCCCCACGATGTTTTTCATGATTTCGCCTGAGTATATAAGGTCGGGGATAAAATACTCGCCTTTCGAAAACCTGTTACCGATAACGGTCATTCCTTCTTTTGCTTCTTCGAGCAATTTGGTAGGATCATCACCTTTACTCAAGGCCTCATTTACATAATCAATTGCCTCTGATTCCTTTAAATCTGACAGTAAAGTTACCAACTTTCCCTGCAAAATCAAAACCTCCTTTAATAAATAATTTATACATATATACCGATAAACCTTTTAAAAAGTTAATGATTAATGGTTTTCATGAAACAATCTTATTAATTTGTGAAGTCAATTACAGAATTGTTTTTATGTTGTTGATAGGTATATTGTATATTTATATAGGGAATTCTGTCAAGCCATACCATTGACTTTCTTCTTCGGTGAAGTTATGGTATATTCATATAGATAAATTAAACACCGTCTTTAAAAGATGCAAAGTATTCATGCAGCAAAAAGGAGATATTATGGCAAGAGAAAATAGTCGGATGGGTTTTGAAACATCCGCTGAAAGCATTGACCGCAATTCATTTGAACCGGCTTATGTTCAGTTGGTTTATATTTTAAAACGACAGATCACCTCCGGGGAATTGAGGGTTGGCGATCGCCTTCCTTCTGAATCACAGATTTGTAAATTGTATCAAGTCAGCCCGATGACCGTTAGAAGAGCAATCAATATCCTTTCCGATCAGGGTTTAGTTGCCACAGCTCAGGGTCGGGGAACATTTGTCAAACCAATAAAACTTGAATCAGCTTCTTTTCATCTCCTTGAGCTGCAAGAGATTTTTAATGATGACCGGACAAAAGTTTCAATACTGGAAGCAAGAATAGTATCGGCTGACCAGAGAGCGGCACAGAAGTTAAAAGTTACTGAAGATGAAAGGATAATCTATATCCGCAGATTGCTTTCACGTGATGACGAACCACTTCTCTATCACCGCGAATACCTTATTTATGACCCGGGCCGTGCTGTCGTTGAATCCGAACTCGGCGTCACTTCTCTGCGCGGTCTATTCAAGGGTGACGAAACCAGTGATTTTAAGTATGGCGATCTAAGCATCGAAACCACGGTTATCAATGACGATGAGGCCAGCCTTCTACAGGCAGATGAAGGAACAGCTGCTTTCAATTTGGAACACATTTTCTACGATTACAATGATAAGCCCGTAAGCTGGGGATGGTTTATATGCCGCGGTGACAGGCTGCGCTTTACTTCAACTATTGGTTATCGAAACAGGGAGGTTCTGGCCTAATGAAGTCAAAAAAGGATGACCTTATAACAAACATTGTTGAACTGGATGAAAACAAGTCCCTTGCCATAGTTAAAAAACGCCTTGATGCACAGGAAGACCCCCTGTCAATAGTTCAGGATTGCCAGAAAGGGATGCGTATTGTCGGTGAACGTTACAGTGAAGGCAAATACTTTATAGCCGGACTGATCATGGCCGGTGAAATCCTAAGGCAGATCATGGAACTGATCGAACCTGTTTTACAGGACTGCAAAAGCGAAGAAAAAGCATCAGGAACAATCCTACTCGGGACAGTCAAGGACGATATTCATGATCTGGGGAAAAATATAGTTAAGATGCTTTTTACCTGCCACGGTTTTACTGTTTACGATCTTGGCGTGGATGTATCACCTGGTAGTTTTGTAACCGAAGCATCAAAATTAAAACCGGATATAATAGGTCTTTCCGGGTTAATTACAGCTGCCTATGACAGCATGAAGGAAACCATCGCCCTGCTGAAAGAAGAAACAGCAAAGTGGCCCAAAAAGCCTTACATTATTATCGGCGGAAGCCAGATTGATGAGCCGGTTTCCAATCTGGTTGGAACCGACTACTGGGCGAATGAAGCTGATGCAGGAGTCAGAATATGTAAAGAGCTTATGCTTTCCCAGTTATGAGTTAATCGTCCTCAAGAATCAATTCTGCGGCCATCCTGGCGGCCTTTGCCACTACTGCCGCACATTCAACTTCATGCCCTTCCATACTTAAAAATTCCATTAGTTCTTTTTCATCAAGCAGGTTATAGCTTCGGCCAAAAATTTTCTGCTGAACACCAGGACAGGTAAGCGCACCAAATTCTTTTAAAAATGCATCACGGTATTCGAATAACTTGTCACGGCCATACTCAAATTTCTTCCGGGCTTCTTCGCTTCCTTCTTCTGCCTCGGCAACACTCGGCATATATTTTGCTCCCACAGCCAAAAGTCCGCTGCAAAGAGCGCCACAGCTGCCACTGCTGGCAGCCACACCTCCGGTTAACGCCCATGAGGCAGAAACCATTTTTTCTGAAATAAACGGAAAAACGCAACTTAAACCATGCAGAGTGCTTCTGGCACAGGTATCATCTCTCAACTGCGCTTCAACTGCTTTTTTTTCAGCCAAATCAACTAACTGTTTCTTTTCGCTATCTTTCATTGTTAGTTTACCCCACAAATAATTTTTTTAAGTCTCTATAAGCCAAGATATGCTTTTTTCACATGTTCTGTTTCGAGCAAAAAGTCACAGGCTCCCTCGTTCACTATACGGCCATTTTCAATCAGGTACGCCCGATCGGCAATTTCCATACTCTGTTTAACATTTTGCTCGATTAAAAAGACTGTAATACCGTGCTTGCGGAGAGATTCGATGATCTGAAAAGATTCCTTGACCAATTTTGGAGCCATACCGTAAGACAATTCATCGAACATGGCCAGCTTCGGATCTGACATTAAACAGCGGCCCATGGCCAGCATCTGCCGTTCACCGCCACTTAATGTTTTAGCCATCTGTTTTTCCCGTTCTTTTAAGCGAGGAAATATCTCGTATACCTTGCCAAGCATCTCCTTTTTCCTCTTCCAGTTATCCATGAGGTAAGCCCCCATCTCAAGGTTTTCCAAAACCGACATGTCAGGGAAAAGTCTGCCACCTTCAGGCAGATAGGAAATACCTTTTGCCACTACTAAATCCGGGGTCAGACCGGTTATATCTTCACCCAAAAAAGATATGACGCCGGAATTTGGCTTTAACAAACCTGCGATAGTGTTTAGCAGCGTGGTTTTGCCTGCACCGTTTGCTCCGACAAGGGCAACAATCTCTCCTTCATCAATCCTCAGGCAAACATCCCATAAAGCCTGCGAATTTCCATAGAAAACATTTATTTTACTGATCTCCAGCATTTTAGTCAGATCACTCTCCCAGGTAAACTTCTATTACCGTCTTACTGCAGGATATCTCTTCAGGGGTTCCTTCCGCTATCTTCTGGCCGTGATGAAGGACTATGATCCTCTTGCATATATTCATGATCGCTTTCATCACATGTTCAATCATGACGATGGTTATACCTCTCTCCTGGATTCTGGTAACCAGCTCCATCGATTGGGTCACTTCAGTCTGATTTAACCCCGCCATTACCTCATCTATCAACAACAGGTCAGGTTTTGTTGCCAACGCCCTGGCTACTTCAACCTTCTTCTGGTTAACCAGGGTCAGACTGCCGGCAGGAATATGGTGTAAATCATTTAACCCCATAAATTCAAGGATTTCCCCTGTCTCCTCCTCGGCGGCTTCACGGGTTTTTTGTTCAGGCTTGCCAAAGATGGATCCGAGCAAAATATTTTGATAAACCGACATTTCAGGGAATACCTTGACTAATTGAAAAGTCCTGGCCAACCCTTTATGACAAATATAATTTGGTTTTAACCCCCGAATATTTTCATTTTTAAAAATAATTTTCCCAGCCTGGGGAACAAGTGCGCCGGAAAGTAAATTGAACAAAGTTGTTTTACCGGCTCCATTCGGACCGATCAGGCCTACAATTTCCCCGGCTTCAATGTGAAAGTCAACATTGGATACTGCTGTCAACCCTCCAAAGCTTTTAGTAAGCCCTTCAACTTGAAGCATCTGCTTTTTTTCCTCCTATACTTCTCCAAGGGATTTTCTGAAACAGGCCAATCAAACCACTGGGCAGATAAAGGATAGTTATAACCATTATAGTACCAAAAATCAACATGTAATGGTAAGGAAACCTTGTAATCAGGTACTCCTGTAGATAAGCAAAGACAGCAGCTCCCAGGATCGGACCGATAAGGTTACCTAACCCACCAAATATTGCCATTAGAACCGGTAAAAAAGAATAAAAGGGGTTATAAGCAATATACGGGTCAATATAACCCCACCTGGTTGCAATAATTGCTCCTGTTAGCCCTACAAAAAATGCGCTTGTGGCAAATGTAAAAATTTTTACCATAATAACATTAATTCCAATGTGTGCAGCCGCTTCTTCGCTGCTGCCTATACTGGTCAGCGCCAGACCATATTTTGATTTGCGAATAAAAAATGTAGTAATCAACAGTAAAACCAGAATGGTCAGCATAATATAAAAAACTGAAATGTTATCTACCCGCTGTATAAAGTGCCCTCTTGTCCCAATTATATTTATTTCCCACCAGAGGGTAACGTGCTTGATCAACTCAACCAGGCCGAAAGTAAATATGGCAAAGTATACTCCACGTAACCTGAGGGTAATTGCCCCGACTAAAAAGGCCAGCAGAAAACTTACCACTCCTCCCAATAGTACGACTAAAGGAATCGGCAGAATCTTACTGAAAATCGCTGCCATATAGATTCCCACGCCAAAAAAAGCCGCAGTGGCCAGGGAAATATAGCCGGTTGATCCGGAAAAAATTGTCCAGCTTACGGTCATGACAATAAACATAATCACACTTGTCAGCAATATAACTGTATATGGCCTGGCAAATGTTGGAACCAAAGCAAAAAAGACCAAAATTATTACCAGAATCAGGGGAATAATAAATTTGTTATTTTTAATAAAGGCAATATTATTCATATCTTACCTCCCCATGATGCCCATCGGCCGGATGAGCAAAAGCAGCATGAACAGTATATAGTAGGCAGCAAGAGTTAGTCCGGGTTCTATCGCATTTACTATACCCCCGATGAGGCCCAGTATGAAGCCCCCCAACAGGCTGCCCGGTATACTGCCCAACCCGCCCAGGACAACGACGATGATTGCAATTACGGTATACTGTAAGCCCATCGTGGTTTGAATCGGGTAAACCATACTTAAAAGCACCCCGGCAAAACCGGCCATTAAAGCGCCGAGGCCAAAGCAGAGGGCCAGCATTTTATTAATATTAACACCCATGATCCCTGCCGATTCCGGGTCCTGAGCAGCAGCCCTGATCGCTTTACCGGTCCGTGTTTTCGTCAGAAAAAGATAGAAGAGGACGCAAAGAACAACTGCAAATACAAGGATCATGAGGCGGTTTGCAGAAAAGCGGATATCGCCAAGATATACAGAATAAGCCATGAAGCTATATCCTTTCACCTGGGAACCCCAGACAATTGTTGCCAGGCTCTGGATAACAAACATGATTCCGAATGCCAGTAAAATTGAATTGCCCTCAAATGCTGCGATAGTGGGTGAATTTTCTTTGAGCTTTTTAAAAAGAAACCGGTGAACCAGGTAGCCGATTAAAAATAAAAAAGGCCCACTGACAGCGAGGGCAAAGATGGGGTTAATCTGGTAGCCGGTAAAAAGCAACCAGGTTATGAAAGCACCAACCATGATGAATTCACCGTGGGCAACATTTAAGATCCTGGCAACTCCGTACTGCATGCTTAAACCGACAGAAATCAAGGCATAAATACCGCCCAATACCAAACCACTGACAAGAATATTAATAATTGCAATAGCCATCGAACCAACTCCTATCGCCCGTGCAATCTGTAAAGTTACAGGCTGCCCTCCAGGTATTATACCTACCTTATGAATGGTCGGTTTTAGTTAAGCACCTTTCAGGCAGCCTGTCATTGTTACCCTTCAAGAATCAGTTGCTATTCTTCGATTTGAATTTGTGACTTACTGACCGGCCCAGTTGGGCTTGGGAACCATTGGTGCAGCCGTGGCCTGGTTAGCCGGGGCAATAACCTCATACTTTCCGTTTTGCCACTGGCCAACCTGTCCGACATAAGCCTCGGCAGGCAGCTGGCCGTTTACAAAATGGATAGTTCCCATTACAGTTTCGAATTCCTCGGTAGCAATAATATCCCTGATCACAGATTGATCGAGTGTCCCGGCTCTTTCTATTGCCTGCTCCAGGATCTGTAGCGAGGAATAATAGGGCAGGTGGCCCCACCAATCTAATAAGTCTTCTCCTCCGTAGTAGGCGGTGAATTTTTCATAAAACTCGGCAGCACCAGTGCCACTCTTTTCATTCCATGCTCCCCAGGACATAACACCTTCTGCCATAGGTCCAAAAATCCCCGGGAAGAAGTGGAAGTTGCCTCCGGGACCAAGTAGTAAAACATCGGGGCTGTATCCCATTTCGATCATCTGTCCCATAAGCAGGAAGTTCTGATCCGGATAGCAGAAAGAAAGGAAGGCGTCAGCTCCGGCTACCTGCGCTTCGCTGATCAAAGCCGAAACATCGTCGACTTCGGGCGGAACGCTCGTGGAGAAAATAATTTCAATACCCTTGGCTTCCAGCAGCGGAACAGCATCCCCTGAATACTCAATCCCGTGCTGATCGGCAATGAACATAATCGCTGCCGATTCGACACCGGCATCAGCCAGCATATCGACCAGGGCTGGTACCTGATGGGTTGCATGGTTCAGTATTGAGAAGAAGTAGGGCAAACTGGCCATCAGTGGTTCCAGTTCCTTGGCTCCTCCTTCAGCTCCCAGAAGGATATAACCATTTTCATTTGCCAACTCGGATGCCGTCTTCAGGAAAGCAGTACTGACCGGCGGCAGAAGGAAATCTACCTGATCTTCGACCATCAGTCTTTCCAGAAGTCTGGTCATTGTGCCCAGGTCGGATGTATCATCATAGATCAGGAGTTCAACCGGAATCTGCTTACCGTATTCTTCCACATAGATACCACCGCGTTCATTAACTTCATCTGCCCACATGCGATAAATTGGTCCGAATGCAACTTCATCAAAAACAGCAAACGGGCCTGATTGCGATCTCGAACCTCCAAAAATCAGAACATCCTTATCCTCCAGCGGTTCTTCATCCGGTACTACTTCTTCAGGAGCACAACCAGCTGTGATTAAAGTCAATATCAAACCGAAAACAAACAGGACAAGCAGGATTTTTTTTGCCATACAATTTACCCCCAGTAAATTTTTTCCGTACAGATGGCATTGTAACCGTTCTCTATAATTTAGGAAGTTATTGTTTAACACCCCCCACTTTGAGCCTGTTTTATTTGTCTTCATAAAAAATAAGTTGAAATCTCTATATATATAGATATATAATATTTGTAGCATTTTGTCAAACAAGAATATTTAGTGTTCACCCCCTGCCTGGCATAATTACTCATTTGCTGCTTATATGCTATAAATGCAAGCGAGTTGAGCATTGTTAGTTTTTAAATGAATAGATTGTATGTTGATAAACCTTAATATTTAATTGAAAAATGGCTCTGGTTGCTTCGGCATGTAACAAAAATTTGAAAGGGGTTGTTACTAAATGATTTACAATATTAACCCAACGCCTCCGATTATGTTCGGTCACGGAGCTTCAGAACAGGTTGGAGTCAAGGTCAAAGAGTTGGGATGCAAAAAAGTGCTTGTTGTCCACGGAAAAGTGATCAAGAAATCTGGAATTGCTGACAGAATTATCAGCTTAATCAACAAAGAAGGAATCCAAACGGTAGCTTATGACAAAGTCATGCCAGATCCTCCGGCCAGCATGATTGAGGAAGGTGCCGCTTTTGCCAAAGCAGAAGAAATCGATAGCATCGTTGGTGTCGGAGGAGGTAGCGCACTGGATGCAGCTAAAGGAATCAACGTTCTTCTGGGCAACCCATCACCGATTATCCGATACTTTGACAAAAGTATTCCTTTAAAACCCGGAAAAACTATGATTTTGATACCCACCACTGCCGGTACAGGCAGCGAAGCCAATGCTATTAGTGTTGTAACCGATACAGATGCCGATAAGAAAAGCGGCGTAATAGGAGCTCCCTGTGTAGCCAGTCTGGCCATAGTTGACCCTGGTTTCACCGTTGGCCTCCCTGCAGAATTAACTGTGGTAACAGGTATAGATGCTTTTTCGCACGGGGTAGAAGCTCTGACCTCAGCCCTGGCCAACCCGGTTTCCGATATTCTTTCGGAACGGGTGATCAGTTTAGTGTATAATAATTTACCTGCGGCTCTTATGGATCCTTCCAATCCTGAGATTAGAAGTAATTTAAGCCTGGCAGCGATGATCGCCGGGATTGCATTCAACGATGCCCCGCCCCAGCTTGGTCATGCAATCGCCCATACTCTGGGAGCATATTTCCATGTTTCCCATGGCACTCTGTGTGCAATTGCCTTGCCGGAAGTTGTTGAATATGTTGCCGATGCAGTACCGGAAAAAGTGAAGATAGCCGGAAAAGCAATGGGCATTAATGTTGATGAAATAAGCCCGGAAGATCTGGGAAAGGTTGTAGCAAATGAAATCAGGGTTTTTACAAAAAAACTGGGATTACCCATAATGAAAGATTTGAATATCAGTAAAGATGAACTCGCCAGGATGGCCCCTGAAGTATTACATGATGACTGTGGTAACTTTATTCCAAAAGAAACTGACCCGGAAACTGTTTTAAATATTTTATATAAAACTTATGATTTGTAAACAGTTAATTGGTATGATTAATAAAGCTCACTAATCATTAAAGAGGGAGTGATATGATGTTTAAAGGCGGATATACAGGAAAGACACTACGAATCAACCTGAGTAATCAAACATATTCATTTGAACCGACATCTGAAGATATGGCCCGGAATTTTATCGGCGGTGCCGGTTTTGGTATAAAAACTCTACTTGATGAAGTGTCGCCTGACACAGATCCATTGGGTCCCGACAATAAGTTGATTTTCTCCTCCGGTCCATTTTGTGGCACTACAATTCCCTGCGCCAGTCGGATGACAGTAACTGCTAAATCTCCATTAACCGGAGCCGTGGGAATGGCTCTTTCCGGGGGATATTTCCCTGCAGAAATGAAATTAGCCGGTTACGATACAATAATAATAG
This sequence comes from Bacillota bacterium, assembly GCA_033549065.1. NCBI lineage: Bacteria > Bacillati > Bacillota > Bacillota bacterium. Next base: position 38,911 of record JAWSUE010000005.1, on the reverse strand, counting down.
AAGGTAAATCAGAAAAACCCAGCTACCTTTGGATCAACAACGATAAAATTATCTTCCGCCCGGCTGATAAAGTTTGGAATACGAGAACATTTGACTGCCAGCAGATCATCAAGGATGATCTGCGCGACCAAAATATTCGTGTCGCGGCAATCGGACCAGCTGGTGAAAATCTATCCAATATGGCCTGTATAATTAACGAACGCAGGGCACTCGGCCGGAAAGGGATGGGTGCGGTCATGGGCTCAAAAAACCTGAAAGCAATTGCAATACGTGGCAGCAATGAAATTGGCATTGCTGATCCGGAAGCATACGAAAAAGCGCTGGCCAGCATGAGAAAAGCCCTGCGAGACAGTGAAGTGACCTACCCTAAATTTTCCAAGTTCGGCACACCCCTGGCTTACGCAGTAACTTCTGAAATGGGCATATTTGCCACCAAAAACTGGTCTGCTACCGGTGCGTGGGATCCTTTCGACAAACTTGGTTTGGATGCTGCTGAAGAAATGAAAATAGGTCGTCATCGCTGTTACAACTGTCCTGTTGGCTGCAGCCAGATGAGTATTGCCCGCGAGGGTAACTATGCCGGTATAATGACGGAAGGTCCGGAATACGAAACGGTTTATTCCCTGGGAGGAACCGTAGGCATCGACAGCTTTGATGCAGTCATTGCAGGAGACCGCCTCTGTGATGAACTGGGTCTCGACTCTATCTCCGCCGGAGTTACGATTGGCTGGGCTATGGAACTTTATGAAAAAGGCCTTCTGACCAAAGAGGATACCGGTGGGATAGATCTCAGGTTTGGTAACGATAAAGCAATGATGGACCTCTTGATCGATATGGCTTACCGTCGAGGCTTTGGAGCCCTTTTGACAAACGGAGTCAGGATCGCCGCTGAAAAAATAGGCAAAGGCTCAGAAAAAATTGCCATGCATGTAAAGGGATTGGAGATGCCGGCATACGACATTCGCGGAGCCAAAGCACATGGTTTAAATTATGCCACTTCATACACAGGTGCAGATCATAACCGTGGTTATTCGAACCACGAAATATTTGGCATACCCGTTCCTGCCCCGGTAGATCGCTTTGCCATTGAAGGCAAAGGCAGGGAAACGGTATATAACCAGGATATAACTGCCTCCACCTGTGACAGTGCACCGATGTGCAGCTTCTTCCTCGGGCAGGCCTTTATTTTAGATGCTGCCGATAATACTGCAAACCTGCTAAAAGCGCTGACTGGAATAGAACTATCACCTGATGAGGTCCTAAAAGTCGGAGAGAGAATCACCAATGTAGCCAGGGTATTTAACATATTAGCAGGATTAAACCGTAAGGATGATACTTTTCCGGAAAGAATACTTAGTGAGCCCATCCCCGAAGGCAACTCAAAGGGGCAGCTAATCAGCCGCGAGGATTTAAATAAAATGCTCGATGAATATTATGAGGTCAGGGGATGGGATAAAGATGGAACACCCACCGCTGCCAGACTTAAAGAACTGGGACTTCATAAAGAAGCAGAAAAACTGGTGAATAAATAATCAACACCAATTAGCCGTAAAATCAAATTGGACCAATAATAGTATCCGGTAAATAAAGTACCCGGGTTACACAGCCCGGGTAACTTTTAAATTATCAAGTTCATTTGACCATCATATAGATAAAACTGATCGATATCTACTATCCAAATGTTAGGAGCGTAAATATGAATACAAAAATGTTTACAGGTATTTTACTCGCATCAATAGTTCTGGTATTTACTGCACTCGCCCCTCCTATGTTTGGTCTGACAGAGATCGCCCAGAGAACCCTGGGAATATTGTTGATCGGATTAATATTTTGGATTCTCGAAGTTGTCCCACTCTCGGTAACAGCCCTACTGGTAATGATCCTGCAACCACTATTCGGAGTAAACACCCTGGGCGAGGCATTTGCAAACTTTGCCAACCCGGTTATCTTTTTTGTATTGGCCTCCTTTGCTATTTCCTTTGCCATAATTAAAACTCCTCTTGCTCAGCGATTAATCAGAAGTTTACTCAAGAAATCAGGAAACAGTGCAAGCAAAATACTCCTGGTTTTCATGATTGCCACGGCACTCCTATCATCTATCATGTCAAATGTTCCTGTTACGTCACTTTTTATGGGTCTGGCCCTGGGATTGCTGGCTAAAATGAGAGACAAACAGAGTAAAGCTGATTTTGGAAAAGTGATAATGATATCTATTCCTTTTGCCGGCATGATCGGTGGGATCATGACCCCCGTCGGAAGTTCAATAAATATCCTGACCCTCAGCTTGTTAGAAGAACATTCCGGTATAACAGTCAGTTTTCTGGAATGGATGGTTTTTGGCATCCCGGTAACAATAGTTCTTTTGCCGGTTTGCTGGTTGATTTTGAACAGGTTGTTTAAACCGGCAGATCTAGATAAAAGTATAATAACTGATTTTCTTATGAATGACGAGATTCCGCGCAAAATGGATATACAGGAGAAGAAATTATTAGTAATTATTTCAGCTGTAATAATCCTCTGGGTTGCCAGTTCGTGGGTGCCAATGCTTAATCTAACTTTAATTGCTGTCGCCGGCATGATTTTGCTTTTCATGCCAGGTATAAAAATTCTCGAGTGGGAAGAGTTTTCATGTGATGTCAGCTGGAACGCCATAATTATGATGGGTGGAGTAATTTCAATCGGTCAGGCAGCGATTAAAGCTGAATTAGGCGATTGGCTGGTAAACCTTTTTATACACAGGCTTGTTACCCTGGATCTTTTCATGCTGCTGGTAGTTATCGGCCTCTTCGTTGCCCTTCTAAAATTGCCCATACCGATTGCCCCGGCGATAATTACAATCCTTGTCGCACCATTATATAGCCTGGCACTTTTAATAAATATAAATCCCGTTATCTTATTTATTCCACTGGCATTTTTGGGAGGAGCATGCCTCCTGGTCCCCCTTGATGCAGTCCCACTGATTACTTACTCGCAGGGCTACTATTCAATAAGGGATATGTTTGTTAGCGGTTCTCTAACCACCATTGTTTGGGTGCTGGTTACTGCAGCCTGGATACCGGTTGTGGCAAGAATTTTTGGGCTGCTCTAATAACCCCGGCAGCGACTCTATAATTATATAGCACATAACATAGGAGCTTTAAAAGATTAGGAGTGTTGGTTTTGAAAAAATATTTATTGATCTTTGGCATGAGGAGGTAAAAATGTCTACAGTTGTTTTAAATGGCCTTACAGCCAAAGAAATTAGTTTGTATGAAGATAATTTGATTGATGGCATAAAAAATGGCTTACCGGAATCCGAAGATTTTCAGATGTTTCGATTGGAAGACCTGGATATCAAGCACTGTATAAGTTGCGGATCCTGCGCTTATAAAAGCCCCGGCCGTTGTGTATTCGAAGATGATGTGCACGATGGTTCACCCTTCACGATATGGACCCAAGATGTTGATCGGCATCGGTTTGGCCGGCAACTTACCGGAAGATGAGGTCGAAAGTTTTAAGAAGCTGGTGGCCCATAATGCCCATAACCTGCAGTCATCCCACCTTGCCCTGGTTACTGAACCGGATCTATCCGCAGCTGGCATAAAAGAATGGTTCCACAACAATCTTCAGAGAGGTGGCAGAAATGAATAATAGCAATGCGGGTTTGAAAAATATAATTCTGATCAATGGAAGCCCCCGCAAATCCGGTACATCATACTCTTTTGCCCGGACCATAAAACAGCTTGCTGAAAGATCCGGTCACCAGGCTGAAATACTCCATCTTTTACCGTTTTTTAATGGTAAAACAGACCTGCAGATCCTGGTTAAAAAAATAGCGGACTGCGATATTCTGGGATTGATTGCTCCTGTTTATTCCGATACTTTACCCTACTCAGATATATGGCTGTTGGAAAAACTGGCTGATGAATACAAAAACGTACTCGAGGGGAAAACATTCTTCGCAGTAGGACAGTGTGGTTTTCCCGATCAAACACGCCTCCAGCCCCTACTGGAAAACTGCCATTATTTCGCCCGGCAAACAGGCATGGCCTGGAGCGGAGGAATAGCTTTTGGCGGTGGGCCAATGATTAACGGTGCAAACTTAGAAGACCTGGGTACGAAAGGTCAACGATTCATCGAAGGATTCCAGCTGGCGGTAGAAGCAATACTGGCAGGGGAACCGATACCCGGAAAAAGTCAGGAACTTCTGACCTTTACCTTTCCACCACTGATGCGCCGTTTGATTACCTGGTATATGAATTACCGGATTAAAAAAGATGCCAGGAAAGCCGAATGCGAAGATTACAAAGCACGTCCCTATCTGAACTAGACAAATAAAATATGGGAGGCAATTTTCAATGATAATTATGAAGAAACAAAAGCAATCTTGAACAATATTTTTTATCTAGACAGCCGCCGTCAATATTGTACCGAATATGAGGGGAATAGGATCGGCCTCGGCTCGGCATACTTTGAAAGGCCAAAGGCTTCAATTTACGGTTTGGGGATCATGCCGGAGTTTCAGGGTAAAGGATTCGGGAAAGAACTTCTAACGCTAATTATCAAAGATTTGACAGTAAGAGGCTTTTCAACAATTGAAATCGAGGTGGAAAGCAAAAATGAGAATGCTTTAACTCTGTATAAGAAAAGCGGGTTTGAAATAACTTGTGCATATGAGTATTACAGATTGGATAAACTAGCCGAAAGATATATTAATTAATTATCGCTCTTTCTCCTGATAATTGAATCACTGCTTACATGAGTGCTCAGGTTGTTTGCAAGGTTTATATCTACCCGGTAGCTATTATGTGCCGCCTCCAGAACTCCCCCTGTTTCTGTATCACTTATACGACCAACTTTAATCAGAATAACTTCACTTTTTTCAGGATCCAGAATTTCCAGCATGTCTCCTGCCGAAAACCTGTTTCTCGCTTTAATACGCATTAGATTCTTTTCAGGGATATGCTGTTCGACCATACCGACAAAATCATAACCCCTGATATATGATGAATCCTTCGTATATTCAGTATCATCTTCCCGATCAGGCATAAAAAATCCGGTTGTGTACGGCCGGTGAGAAACCTTTTCAAGTTCATCCAGCCACTGCGGGTTAAAACTGAAGGCTTCTCCCAAACGGCTGTATTCATTCAAGGCTGCCCGGTAAATCCTGGTGGTGGCCGCAACATAGTATACAGTCTTCATCCGACCCTCAATTTTGATACTGTCTACACCGGAGGAAACAAGCTCAGGGATATGTTCGATCATGCAGAGATCTTTTGAATTTAAAATGAACGTACCTCCCGCTTCCTCAATGATTGTTAAATCTTCAGAACGGTTTACTTCCCGCATATTATATTCCCAGCGGCAGGGCTGTGTGCAAAGCCCCCTGTTCGCGGAGCGATCATTCAAAAACTTCGACAGCAGGCATCGACCCGAGAAAGCCATGCACATTGCCCCGTGGACAAAAACTTCCAGCTCAATACCGGGAACACTCTTCCTGATCCAGCTGATCTGATCCAGGCTGAGTTCCCGGGCTAAAATAATCCTGTCTACTCCCTGGTTTCTCCAAAACTTCACACTTTCGCTATTCATTGTATTGGCCTGGGTACTCAAATGAATCTTTACCCCGGATTTCATATCCCGGACCAACGAAAGCATGCCGGGATCGGAAACAATTACTGCATCTATTCCCAAATCCACTGCCTGCTTGAAATAGTCGATCATCTCTTCGAAATCTTCGTCGAAGGCAAAAATATTCATTGCCAGATAGACCCGGCTGCCATGTCGACGGGCATAAGAAATCCCTTCAGCAAGTTCATCCAGTGAAAACGAGGTTTCCGGTGCCCTCAGGGAAAAAGCACCGGCGCCACAGTAAACTGCATCAGCCCCGAAGCGAACTGCTGCTTTCAGTTTTTCAAGATTTCCGGCCGGTGAAAGAAGTTCCATGTTTCTATTATACTTCAAAGCTTATTTTCATAAAATAACCCGGCTTCATTTAACTTATCCGGAAATTCGTGTATAAATAAATAAGGGAGGGAAAAAAATGGCCTGGTTTTCTTATATTTTTATTGTTCTTGGTATTATTCTCTTGCTCACAATTCCATTTGCCCTCTATATCTACATGACAGCACCAATGTTAATCCTTCGTCCTCAGTGGCGAGGAGTTATGTCTGTGAATTTTGCGAAGGCATTAGGGATTGTCATCATACTAGCCGCCCTGATTGGTGGTATCTGGACAATCTGGATCGGGATAGGTTTACTTGTGTCAAAGTAATGTTTTAGGTAATAATAAACTATATATAAACTAAGGAGGATTTTAAATGGCTCTTTTCCGCACTGTTTCGGATGCAGATGCAACAGGCAAGGTAAGAGAAGTTTTCGATGATATCAAGAAAACAAGGGAAACGGACTACATATCAAACTTCTGGCAGGCTCTTGCCATCAACCCGGACCACCTGGAAGCGACATGGAACAAGCTAAAACTGGCAACCCAGCCGGGCAAGCTGGACAGGTTAACCAAGGAGATTATTGCCCTGGCCGTTTCGGCAACAAACGGCTGCACATACTGAATACACTCCCACTCCGCCGCCGTGAAGCGGCTTGGACTGGATAATGAAGCTGTATCGGAGATTATGTTTGTTGTTGACGTTTTTAACGGAACAAACCGCCTGGCTGATGCTTACCAGGTAGAACCGGATATCTCACCTGACCCTGATTGATCGAAAAGGAGTAAAATAATTTGCCCTCACATTTGATCGGCGCCTTAAGCGCTTTAATTGCCTCTGCCATGGCCGGTGGAGCTGACTTCAGCGGAGGTTTCGCTACCCGGAAATACAATCAGTTCCAGGTTCTCTGGCTATCCTCTCTTACCGGAACCATCATTCTTACGGCGCTGGCGTTACTTTTAAGAGACGGCTTGCCTTCAATGAGAAGCATTATCTTTGCTGCCCTGGCCGGGGCATTCGGAGCGCTGGGACTGGCCATGCTTTATTATGCACTGGCAATCGGCAGGGCGGCTATCGCCTCTTCAGCTTCCGGTGTAGTGGCGGCTGCAGCGCCGGTTATTTTCACTGCTTTCGTTGCCGGCCTGCCTGATCCATTAACCCTGCTCGGCTTTATTATCGCCGCCCTGGGGATCTGGCTGACAACAAAAATCCTTTTCGTGGAAGGAGAAGAGAGCTACAGGGGCCTGTTACCTGGAATCCTGTCCGGACTTGGCTTTGGAGGATTTTTTATTTTCATCGCCCAGATAGAACCGGGTTATCTCTACACCCCGCTCGCATTCGGGAAACTCTCAGCGGCCGCAGTAGCTTTAATATTTCTCGCAGTAAAAAGGATGCCCTTCCCCCCGGTTAAAGCCAATCCGTATGCTCTCTTAGCCGGCTTTCTGGATGTGCTGAGCAATATTTTCTACCTCACGGCTACTACTCTGACCCGTGTTGATATAGCCGCTGTGCTGGCCTGCACCTATCCGGCTGTAACTGTTCTGCTGGCAGTAATTATCCTGAAGGAGAGGGTCAGCCGCACCCAGAAGTTTGGGGTGTTTCTCTGTATAATCGCTATTGCCCTGATCATTACCTGATCAATCAGCCAGGGCTTCAATCAACCCTAAGGCATACCGCATGATCAATGCGACATCTCTGACATCTATCTTCCCGTCACCGTTTACGTCAGCAGCAATTTTTTGATCATTATCCAGCAAAGTTAAATTTAGATTATACTGCATGATCAAAGCCACATCCCGGACATCTATCGTGCCATCTCCACTCACATCTCCATAAATGTATACCGGAACAGGTGTTGGGTTAGGTGCAGGTGAAGGCGCAGGTTCATTAAAACCTGAAGCTTCCAGGTATTCTTCTGCCACCCAACCGTGCCTGATCTCACCTTCAAATTCCGTAGTTCCGTACCACCAGTAGTAATATGATGAAGTGCTGCCCGGGCGAGAAGCATAAATACCATTGCTAACATGATCTTTTATTATAATTAAGGAATCCTTCGGCAGTAGAAGTGATGGTTGATTTATCCCTTCCTGGCGGAAATTCAGGCTGTAAGCAGTTGTTCTTACCATCGTCCCCGGGGAAAAGAGGAGAGACTTTTCGGGTCCTTCAGGAACGACAATAAATGAAGTGGGCCACCTGCTATCACCGGGACTTACAGAAAATGTCCGGTACGCGCTGCCGCTGCTGCTCGAATCACTAATCAAAATTGAGCCATTTTCCTTCACTTCTTCCACCACGCCGACATGCCCCAGCGCACTGCCGTAAAACTGATAACTGTCCCAAAAAGCAATCGAACCGACCTGTGGACTATCAGTAACATAAGCCCCCCTGTCTGCCGCCCCGGCCCAGGTATTGGCATTGAATCGCATGCTGTCCAGAGCATACTTGCTGTAACCCAGCTGCATCATTCGCCCGTGAGCATACCAGGTGCAGTTTCCTCCTTTACCGGGGAAGGGATTAAAGATCGTATATTCAGGCAGTTCAGGCCAAAGATCGAACTCTTCCCTGGTGAGCACCGGAAGCTTTTCCAACGCCGCTGCAGATATACTGAGCACAACCAACATTGTTAACGCAAATAACAAAATGCCGGTTATTGAATAGAGCATTCTTGGAATCCTTTTACGCCTGATCATTATGATGGCTGCATCACTCCAAAGAATACCAGCCAGGCCAGAACACTTTTCGCAACCAGGCCTTTTTTCATTTCATCTTCATACTTCGAACCATCTGCATAAGTAAATGAATCTCTGGCCATCTTAGCCCTCCCCCAATAAAAATAACCTGCAAAATATTATTTTAGAAAAAGGTTTCCACCCTGTAAGGAATAAAAGCCAGAATACTTAAAAGTGCGGCCAGTAAACCCAGTATCAGGCTGACAATAATCAAGATCCCCTGAATTTTAAAATATGAACTCAGATTTCCGACAAACTGATTGAAATTAGCCGAGTATTCTTCCGACACAGTTTCGGCCAGCATGGCATCAGCATACTGCTTGGCACTGCGCAATTTAATCCCTAAAATAATAGCGATTATACCGGGGATAGCTCCGACAACAAAGGCAAATACCCCGGCAATTGCCGATAAAACACCGCCGATTATCGTTATGATGCCCACAAAGCCCATCCAGCCGCTTAATTGCTGTAATTTAACGCGATCCATATAAACCATCCTTTCCAGTCCAGAAGATCTCATTTATTGTGCAATTAATTATACGCAACAGCCTCATTTCCCTTTATTTAACTATTTTCATATAAACCCAACCTGAAAATGCTATTTTAAATAATCTGCGACAAATAACAATAATAGTAGAAAATTAATAACCACTCATCCAATATATATTGTAAAATGGAATGAACTTGGAAAACTGGACTCAAAGAGAGGAAGCAGATGTATATAAGCAGCCGTCCGGTGTCAGTAATCTATAAACTGCTATTTCTTGCCCTGGTTCTTTACGGGATCTACATGTCCTTTGTTGAACCTATTGTCGAAGAAGATCTCTTCCCCATTTCTTACTTTTCAATTCAAAGCAATATTCTGGTTGCCATGACAACCTTCTATTTTATAATGATTCCCCGTTTTACCAGATTCTCCGCAATTGTCAGAGGCAGTGTCATGCTCTGTATCCTGGTAACCGGTCTTGTATTCCATATTGTTCTTGTACCTCATTACACTGAATTTTTCAAAGAAGGCCTGGCCTTCAAGGATCACCTTACCCATACCATCGCGCCTCTAGGTTTTGTTCTCGACTGGCTTCTGTTTGACCAGAAAGGCCTGATGAAATTTTTTGATATCAAGTATTGGGTTATTTACCCCCTTCTCTACTGGATTATTACGGTTTCGCAGGGAGCTTTCAGCGGAGTATATACCTATTTTTTCATGGATATCGGTGAAATCGGTTTCAAAGACGCCCTGGCCTGGCTTTTAGCACTTTCAGTTATCTTCATCATTATCGGCTTCGTTCTCATCGGGATCGATAACCTGCTCAGAAAACAAGTTCCTACTCAATAATCGTAACTACATCGATGTTTTTCTCCAAACTTCAACTACAGCCACTATCTCTTTTATCCAACTCACCCTGAAGGAAAACCTCTTCCGGTGAAGAAATCCAACCTGTATAAAACGTCTGAATATGCGGGAGAGATGAAGATGAAAAAAGTTGTAATAATCGGCGGTAATGCTGCCGGTATGAGCGCAGCCAGCCAGATCAAAAGACAGCAGCCGGAATGGGAAGTAATCGTATTTGAGAAACGGGATTACATCTCCTATGCAGCCTGCGGGATACCTTACTATATACAGGGTTTGGTTGAAGACCTCGATCAATTAATCTCATTCACTCCGGAGGAGGCTGTCCAAAAACGAAAAGTTAATTTAAAAACCAGGCATAAGGTGCTCTCCATCGACCCGCAGCTTAAAACAGTCTCAGTTGACACCCCGACAGGAACTTCGGTTGAAAGTTTCGATTTCCTGCTCATCTCCACAGGCGCCAGACCGGTCAGGACAGGAATTGACTATACCCCTTCAGAGCGGATATATAACGCTGTCACTTTAGGTGATGCAGAATCGATCCGCCGATTTATCGATAAAGAAAACCCGAAAAAATGTGCAGTTATCGGGGGCGGATATATAGCCATCGAAATGATTGAAGCTTTGCGTGAAAGAGGCCTTGAAACACATCTGATTCACCGCCGGGAGGATTTATCACGAAACCTGGAAAAGGAACTATCCACCGCCGCCAAGAAGGAGATGGAAAAGCAGGGAGTGATCTTAAATCTCAGCCAGCATGTTACTGCAGTTAAGGAAAAAGGTGGATTGGTAGAAGTTGAAACCGAACACGACAAGTTCACCTATGACCTGGTTATCGTTGCCACAGGTGTTGAGCCTGAGAGCACTCTGGCCAAAAACTGCGGGATTGAAACCGGTATCAAGGGCGCAATCAGGGTTAACAAATTGATGCAGACCAATTACCCCTACATCTATGCTGCCGGCGATTGCACTGAAACAAAAAATATTATCACCGGCGAACCATATTACGTGGCTCTGGCTTTGAAGGCAAACAAAGAAGGGGTTATCGCCGGAGTCAACATCAGTGGTGTGGAAAGTGAAACCTTTCCCGGTGTTCTCGGGACAGCAATAACAAAACTATTTGATATCGGACTGGCCCGGACCGGACTCACCTTGGCCGAAGCAGATAAACACGGGTATGATGCCTTCAAATTCAAACTCTCCAATAACAGTAAGTCTAACTATTATCCGGGTGGAGGACTCTTAACCGCAGTTCTGGTAGCCGAGAAAAAAGAAGGGCGTGTCCTTGGCGCTCAGATGTTTGGCCCGGTTGACAGTGTAAAAAGAATCGATGTATATGCAACAGCAATTACGGCAAAAATGACACTTGACCAGATATTTCAGCTCGACCTGTCCTATGCCCCACCATTCTCCCCGGTTTACGATTTAGTGGTCTTATCCGGCAGGGTCGGCCGCAAGATGATTTAATGTGTATCGGGGACGGGGTTGTTGACACATTTTTGGCATAGCATAAGCACCATCCCATACAATTTTTCTATACATTTCCGGATCAGTATCTCCTTCTGTGCTGAATAATAAAATCTTCGAATCACGATCCAGCTTCAACTGTTCCCTGGCTTCCTTCATATCATTATTTCTGAACAGCTCGGTCAGAATACCGGCAGTCACTGCACCTGATTCGCCTGAGATGATCTGGGCATCTCCTACCAGTGGGTTACCCAGGATCCTCATTCCCAGGGCAGCACAATAATCAGGACAGGATATGAACATATCCACCAGGTTCCATAATATTTTCCAGGCGAATGGATTTGGCTCACCACAGGCCAAACCAGCCATGATTGTTGTCAAATCACCCGTAACATTTCTCGGTATGCCATCACCTGCCAGGGCTGATTGATAGAAACAATCCGCATTATCAGGTTCCACTACAACAAAAATAGGCTGTTTATTACCGAATACCGAAGCAAAATAACCGATAACTGCTGCAGCCAAAGACCCAACACCTGCCTGGATAAAAATATGAGTAGGTCGTTCAACTCCAAGTTGATTCAGCTGCTCCAAAGCCTCTTTGGCCATTACGGTATATCCCTGCATAACCCAGTTAGGAATATCTTCATATCCTTCCCATGCAGTGTCCTGAATAACTATCCACCCATGCTTTCTTGCATTTTCCGCAGTAATCCTTACTGTCTCATCGTAATTAACATCTGTAATATTACCCTCGGCGCCGGTATCGGTTATATGCTTCAGCCGTATTAGTGATGAACCTTCTGGCATATTGATTACCGCCCGATGTCCCAGTTGGCGGGCAGACCAGGCTACACCTCGACCATGGTTTCCGTCAGTAGCCGACGTGAAAGTGATCTCTCCCAGTTTATCCCTTACATCACCCGATTTAAGTTTTTCAAAAGTAAGATCTTCCGGATCTATTTCCATTTTATCTGCCAGATAACGACCGATAGCATAGCCTCCTCCGAGAACTTTGAAGGAATTCAAGCCAAAACGGTATGATTCATCTTTAACATATATACCCGATACCCCTGTATATGCAGCAAGGTTCCCAAGGCTTCGAAGGGGTGTAACTTCATATTGAGGAAAGCTTTTAATGAATTTTCTTGTATTCTTTACAGCAATCTCTCCCATTAAATCCAGCGGCTTCCCCCAAAAACTCTCCTTCTTCCCTATATCACCGGTAAAAATCCACCTGATCTCATCGCCCATAATAACCCTCCTCAACATCTAAAATTTAAATCTGAAACGTCATCCTGAAGATACAGTCAAAAACACATAAAACAATTTTATAGCAGGTAAAGGTATTCGCTTAGTACTACCCTGATCATCTCCAGTAATGCTGTGCCGCCTGACATTGCAGCTATGTCTTCCGCTTTGCTTAATTTGATCTCATATATTTTATCATTTATTCTAAATTTTACCTTTTCCCAAATACTTTCTCCCACTGGAAGAAACCCACAGTTATTGCTGCTGTTGAAATCTTCCTCGTTCCAAAATAGAGTTAGCTTTTCCAGATACGGTTTTCCTTTTTCCGGACAGAAGGTTGCACAGTTGCCGCATTCGTTACACATTCCATCTATATGCAGAATCTGTTCATCATATTTTAACGTTGGATCGTTTACCCGAACCGAATAGTTCGCTCTGTTTGGACATACTGCCACACATAATCCACAGGAATCTCTACAATCAAAAATGGGTAACTTAATATAAACTTTATCAGGGTGGTTTCTCTTTTTATGATAAGCCCGGTTTGAAATAGAATCTTCTGCTGCTTGCTTTAGCCTGTCCAGATCAATACTGGGTAGCTCTTCAGGTTTCTGCTCGTCAACAATTTCAGCCAGGCTTTTAAAACGGGCATAACCATTTGGTTTCAATAAAGTTGTAACCATCGTAACCGGTCGAATTCCCGTTGATAGGATTTCCGATATATTATGGCGATCGGCCCCACCGGAAAAAGAGATATTTAGATTTCCCTTAAATTCTTCGGCCAATTTCGAAGCAAGATTAATCGTCAATGCATAAAGAGGCTTACCTGACATATACATTTGCTCACCGGGCAGTTCCTCGCCGGTAATCTGGACGGGCAGGGTATTGGAAAGCTTCACTCCAAATTTCCTTCCATGTTTACCGGCAAAGTTGATCAACTTCTGCAGCATCGGAACAGCATCTTCATACAGCAGATCATGGCTGAAAGTATCTTCATTTAAAACAATATAGCTATAACCCATCTTATCCAGAGTATCTCTAACATACTGATAACCCAACAGTGTGGGGTTTAATTTCACCGAGGTATGTAAACCCTTTTCAAGTATGAGATAACGGCAGATCGCTTCAATTTCTAGTGGGGGACATCCATGCATGGTTGAGAGGGCTATAGTACTGCAGATCAACGGCGATATTTTTTCAATATATCTTTCATCAACAAACCTAAATTGCTTGATCATTTTTATCAAGGCATTTTTACAAGTACTGAATATCGGTACTGATGATGCATCTTTCAAACCTTCAATAAAACGATCAACTTTTTCCGATTTAATCCCGGCCAGATCATATCCAACACTCAAGTTGAACATGAACGTGCGATTGCTGATTTGAAACAGCTCCTGGGAAAGAATGTGCAGCAAAAACCAACCTTTAACATATTCTTCATAGGCTTCTTCAATAGAGAGTTCGGTGGACCATTCGGTATTATAACATTCATCTTCGGCATTAATACAAGGTTTGGGAAACTCGAGCCTGTCAAGAACCTGGACCGTTTTCAACTCAAAAACCCTGCCTCCGGTAAGAAAACCAGCCGCGAGGTTTTGCGCTAACTGGGTATGCGGCCCAGCAGCAGGACCTAAAGGACTGCTTATTGCTTCACCACAATAGCTGTAGTCATTCTTACGATTGGCTGGGTAGAAAAATTGTTTCTCAGGAATACCAAAAACTGATTTTTCATTTTCATATTCCTCACAAACCCATTTCACCAACTTCTCGATCGAAATTCCCCTCATCCGATCACCCACAGCCAAACCACCCCTTTTGTGTCAGAGGGACGGGGTACTTGACACACTCAAGCCCTCTGAATAATCCCCCTGTTGATCCCGGTAAACTTTTCTAACTGCCTGATTGTCAGGTTATGCTCTTTCTTTAAATGTCTTAGTATCAAATCCCGTTTTTTCTTCTCCAAATTTCTCAGATACCCTGAACAGTTAACACCACATACGGTTTCAATAATTTCTGCTGCTTCAAGATCGCCTTTTCGAATATCATCTTTAAAATCAAGGCATTTATCATTTCCTTGCTGATTGTGAAATTCTATAAAATATTTCAATGCCCTTTCATTATTATTTCCAAATATTTTCAGAGGGAAATCCCTATCAATCAGATTTAATTCATTTGTTTCAGGATGTCGATAACTGTTATAGCTACTCCATATATATTCTTCATGTTCCATTACAATTCCGGCTTTGTAAGGATTTTGATGAATGTACCGAAGCACGGTCAAAAAGTATGAATCATCTTCAACCGCTTCACTTCTAAATCTGTTCTGAAAAAGATTTCCAGTTCGATCATATTTCTTGTTATACCAATACACAAAACTTCCACAGACCCGCCTCATAACCTGCTCAAGTGGTTCTTCAACTATATGAATCAGCAGGTGAAGATGGTTACCCATAAGGCAGTATGCATATAGCTTATAACCGCATTCTTCTTTGTAACGCTTTAACGTCTCGAGAAATCGTAGATTATCCTTCTCGTCTATGAAAATTACCTGTCTGTTAAGTCCTCGAATAATAATATGATATATCCCACTTTTACTTTTTCTCCTGGCCTGTCTCGGCATCTTAACACCTCCCTGCTGAATATATCGGTAGATAGAAAACGTGTCAAGTACCCCGTCCCTCTGACACAGGAGGAGTTTTTCTTTTCTGTGCGAAATTACTTTATAAAGGTGAGGCGAATGACAGGCCCGATCTCTTTTAAAGTTAATGGTCTTTCCCGTCAGGTTGAAGGTCCCGGGAATATTTCTTTGCTTGATTACCTCAGGAGCGAACTTGGTTTGATGGGAACCAAGAAAGGTTGTAACCAAGGGCACTGCGGAAGTTGCACGGTACTTATCGACGGCAAAGCAAAGAGAGCCTGTACAGTTAAGATTAACAGGTTGACTGGAAGCCAAATCGAAACTATTGAAAACCTGGCATCGAATGGTCAACTCCACCCTCTACAGGAGGCTTTTATACGAGAAGGTGCCGTCCAGTGCGGTTTTTGCACACCGGGCATGATCATGGCCACAAAGGCTCTTCTGGACGTAAATACCGACCCTTCACCCGAAGAAATCAAGGAAGCCCTCCGCTTTAATCTATGTCGTTGCACCGGGTATGCAGCAATTGTAAGGGCAGTTCAACTTGCGGCCCAAAACATACGGGGCGAGATAATCCTTTCACGTCAATCTGATCTTCCCCGGGATAGCCGAATTGAAAATTCCCTTATCGGAGCTTCTCCCCTAAAAAAAGACGCCCTGCCGAAAGTGCAGGGAACGCCTATATATGCCGATGACCTGAATTTTGAAGGTCAGCTTTTCGGGAAATTACTATTAAGCCGCTATCCGTCGGCAAGAATCAAAAAGATAGAAATCCAGAAAGCATTGGCCCAACCTGGCGTTAAGAAGATACTGCTGGCTGATGATATTCCAGGCCGAAATGGTTTCGGCCTCCTCAATCCCCACCAGCCCGTCCTCGCCGGTGATCAGGTTCGTTACACCGGTGAACCGGTAGCACTGGTTTTGGCTGAGAGCGAAACAGAAGCCGAAGCCGCCCTACCCTTTATAAATGTAGATTACGAGATGCTGCCCGGCATATTCAGTGCTAAAGAAGGCCTGGTCGAAAAAGCATTTTCCCTTCACCCGGAAGGTAACATGGCACATCACATACCTGTCCGCAAGGGCGATACAGAGAAAGCTTTCAAGGAAGCGGCTGTTATTATTGAAGGTGTATACAGAACTCCGGCTGTGGAGCATGCCTACCTTGAACCGGAGGCGGCCGTGTCGAGAATGGATAGCAACGGGGTAGTCAGCGTTTGGACTGCCAGCCAGGGCTCACATGCTTTCAGGGATATGATCGCTGCCACTTTAAATTTGCCCACCAATAAAGTTCGAGTTATATACACACCGGCAGGCGGTGCTTTCGGGGGAAAGGAAGAACCGACCGTCCAGATCCACTGTGCCTTAGGCACCCTTGTTACCGGCAGGCCGGTCAAGATGACCCTGACCCGTCGCGAATCGCTGATCATCTCCACAAAGCGGCACAGCGCTGAAATGCACTACCGTCACGGAGCAACCGCTGATGGCAGGATAATTGCCATGGAAGCAAAAATATTCCTCGATGCCGGGGCTTATGAATCGCTCAGCAAGCCGGTTGTGTTTCGGGCAGGTATCATTGCCGCCGGGCCGTACTCCATACCCAATGTAAAAACTGATGCATACGGTGTATACACCAATAACCCTCCTTCAGGCGCATTCAGGGGCTTTGGTACCACCCAGGTTGCCTTCGGTTCGGAAATGCAGATGGACAAACTGGCTGAAGCGCTGCAGATGGATCCATTTGATCTGCGAGAAATAAACAGCCTGGCCTCCGGTAAAACGACAATCACCGGACAGGTTATAAATAATGACTGCGGCTATCTTAAAGCACTGGAAGCGGTTAAAAATTCACTGCAAAGTTATAAAAAAATGCTGCATGCGCCGACTCCGGGGAAAAGAATTGGGATCGGAATTGCCGGAGCCTATAAAAATGTTGGACTTGGAGCAGGTAAAAACGACCAGGCCGGGGCCAAGATTGAAATTGATCTGGAAGGAAATCTAATTCTCAAGGTGGGCGCCACCGATATGGGCCAGGGTTCAGACACCGCCCTTACGCAGCTGGCCGCACAGGAAACAGGTCTTCCTTACGAGGATTTCCAGGTTCTTTCAAATGACACCGCCCAAACCCCTGACGGAGGGATTACCACCGCATCGCGTCAAACCTATATTTCTGGACATGCCGTACTGGGAGCCGCCAATATTTTTAATTCCACCCTCAGAAAATGCATTGCCGAGTGTTTCGGATTTGCCAATATTGATTACAAATTTGCCCCGGGCGGATTGATTATCCTGGACCAGCCCGATCGCTTCATCTCCTATCACGAACTGGCCCGGACTGCAAACCGTGCAGGATTCTCCCTGGCCGGAGAATATACCTATACCGCTCCAACTACATACCCCCTGCGTGAGCGGGCTGATCACGAAGCACACCTGCCGTTGGAAAAATATAATGTTCACTTCACCTATTGTTACGCCGCTCAGGCCGCTGTCGTTGAGGTTGATGAATCCAGCGGAGAAGTAAAGGTCTTAAAAATTATCGCCGCCCAGGACCTGGGCAGGGCAATCCACTATCAAAACAGCTGCTGCCAAATCGAAGGTGCAGTAGTAATGGGTGTGGGCTACGGTATGAGCGAAAAATTTATCATGGAACAGGGCTATATGATAACCGACAACCTGGCCAAAATCGGCCTTACTAGGATCAGGGATATTCCCGATATGGAAATCATCCTGGTTGAGGAAGAATCGGATGGACCATACGGGGCAAAAGGTATGGGTGAGCTTCCACTCAACCCCACTGCACCGGCCATTATCAACGCCATTAACAATGCCACCGGAGTACGGATTACCGATCTACCTGCCACAAAAAGAAAAATTGCTGCTGAATTAAAAAAAATAAAGGGAGAGCAATAATGCTGTTACTGGGAAATGGGACGTTATTGACTTTGGGTACTGACTGCCGGGTGATTCGGGGCGGAGCTGTCCTGGTCGATGGATCAACGATTGCCCGGATCGGAGACACTGAAGAACTTAAAAATACTTTTCCCCGGGCTTCCTTCATCGACTGCCGGAATAAATTGGTCATGCCGGGCTTCACCTCCGTTCATACCCATTCCTACAGTGCATTTGCCAGAGGTATCTCCCTGAAAGAAGAACCACCGGTCAGCTTTCCCCAGGTCCTTAAGAAACTATGGTGGCGGCTCGATCAAGCCCTGACCCCCGAGGATATCTATTACAGCGCACTGGTTACATTTATCGGATCTATAAAAAACGGCACCACCACCTTGCTTGATCACCATGCCAGTCCCAACGCTATCAGCGGCAGCCTGGAACAGATCGCCCATGCTGCCGGGGAAACCGGGATCAGGGTTAATCTCTGTTACGAAGTGAGCGACAGGGATGGTCCGGAAAGAATGAACAATGGCCTGTCAGAAAATATCGCTTTTATTAATAAATGCACCCATGAAAATTCACCGATGATAACCGCAACTATTGGCATGCATGCATCGTTTACAATAAGCCCTGAAACAATGGAAAAATGCGCCCTCGCCGCCCGGGAACTTGGCACCGGCATACATATCCATGTGGCCGAAAGTAAAGAGGACGCGGCAGATTGTCGTAAAAAGTATGGCATGGGTGTAGTTGAGAGGCTCGACAAGTATGACCTTCTCGGACCGAAAACTCTTGCGGCACACTGTGTCCATATCAGCGAGAAAGAGATGGACCTGCTTGCCCGAACCGGGACGAACGTCGCCCACAACCCACAGTCCAATATGAATAATGCAGTCGGCTGCGCACCGGTCGTAAAGATGCTCGATAAGGGTGTGCTCATCGGCATGGGCACCGATGGGATGACCAACGACATGTTTGAAGGGATGAAAATTGCCCATATTCTGCATAAACATTGCCAGGGGGATCCCCGTATCGGTTGGATAGAAGTTCCCCGAATGCAGTTTGTCAACAACAGTCGCATATTGTCAAACTTCTTTGCCCCCAAATTGGGTGAACTTACACCCGGAGCCGCTGCCGACATAATCGCAATCAATTACGATCCACCCACTCCCCTGACTGCCGACAACTATTACGGGCACCTGGTGTTTGGTGTTTCAGGGAGCATGGTGGATACAACCATAGCAGCCGGCAAAATACTGATGCACAACCGGATAATGACCGGTATTGATGAACTTAAAGTTAACAGAACCGCCCGGAAACTGGCCGAAAAATTATGGCAGCGATTTTAAGGAAGGAGTTGGGGTTACATGGCAGGTTCCAGTATCGGGAAAAGCCCGCAACGTTCAGATGCCCTGGCCAAAGTAACAGGAAAGGCGAAATATACCGGTGATTTCTTTGTTGCCGACATGCTGGTCGGCAAGGTGCTTCGCAGCCCTTACGCTCATGCCCGGATAAAAAGTATCGATACCACAAAAGCCGAAGCACTTCCCGGAGTCGAGGCAATTTTAACCTATCAGAATGTGCCCCGGAATATCTATCCTACCGCCGGTCACCCTTATTCACTCGATACCAGGCACGGCGATGTTGCCGATAAGACAATCCTGACCAGCAAAGCAAGGTATGTCGGCGATGAAGTAGCGGCAGTAGTGGCTATTGATGATCTTACAGCGGCCAGGGCGCTTAAACTGATCGAAATTGATTATGAAATACTTCAGCCGGTTTTTACGATAGATGCGGCACTGAACAAGGATGCTCCCCTGGTTCACGAAGAACGTGGCACCAATGTTTTAAGTTCTGCAGGTTACGTTATAGGCGATCTCGGGGAAGCCATGGAAAAAGCCGACTTCATTTTTACCGACGAAACGGAGACCGGAATTGTCCAGCACTGCGCCCTTGAAAACCATGTTTCCTATGCTTACATGGAAAGCGACGAACGATTGGTTATTGTATCTTCCACCCAGATACCGCATATCTGTAGGCGTATTGTCGGGCAAGCCCTGGGCATACCCTGGGGCAAAATCCGGATCATCAAGCCATACGTGGGCGGCGGATTCGGCGGAAAACAGGATGCCTGCATTGAACCACTTAATGCAGCCATGACCATGGCCGTAGGAGGCCGGCCGGTCAGGCTTGAATTGACCAGGGAAGAATACATGGCCTGCACCCGGACGCGCCACTCGACCAAAATAAAACTGCAAACCGGAGTAACCAAGGAAGGCAAGCTGCTGGGTATCAAGACTGAAGCCTTTTCCAATACCGGAGCGTATGCTTCTCACGGTCACTCGGTTATCGCTGCCGGTGGTTCAAAGTTCAAATATCTTTACTCCTTTGAAGCAATCGAATTCGCTCCGAAAACTGTCTACACGAACCTACCTGTGGCCGGGGCAATGCGCGCTTACGGTTCGCCACAGATAGCTTTTGCCCTCGAGTCGCACCTTGATAATATTGCCCGCAAACTGAACATTGACCCGGTCGAACTGCGCCTGAAAAACTTCAATAAAGTCGGCTATACTGACCCTAATACAGGTAATCGCATATTAAGCTGCGGGATCAGGGAATGCGTGGAAAAAGGTAAAGCGATGATCGCCTGGGATGAGAAAAAAGCCCTGCACAGAGATATCAATGCAAAAGGCGATCAAAAACGACGCGGGCTCGGAATAGCCTGTTTAAGTTATGGAACAGGAACTTATCCGACCTGTATGGAACTTGCCGGAGCCCGGGCTATTTTAAACCAGGATGGTTCCGTACAACTGCAAATCGGCGCCACCGAAATAGGCCAGGGCAGCGATACGGTCCTGGCCCAGATTGCAGCCGAAACGATCGGAATTCCTACCGATATGGTCCATGTTGTAACCACCCAAGATACAGATATCAGCCCCTTTGATACGGGAAGTTATGCTTCAAGACAAACCTATATATCCGGCATGGCCGTTAAAAAAGCAGCCCTCGAGATAAAAGAAAAGGTGATATCCGCTGCCCGGGAAATTGCCGGCCTGTCCGAGGATAATCTCGACATCAGGGATTCCTCTATAGTCCTTAAAGACTCGAAAAACTCAGCACAGGTGATCATGCCGATTTCCGAAGTAGCCCTCTACAGCTACTACAACAGGGAAAACGCCCAACCGATAACCAGTGATGTATCAAATAATGCACAGAGTAATGCCATTTCATTTGGTGTAACCTTTGCAGCAGTTGAAGTAGATATCGAAACCGGCCAGGTTGATGTTACAGATATTGTCAATGTTCATGATTCCGGAACAATCATCAACCGGCAGCTTGCAGAAGGGCAGGTTCACGGTGGAGTAAGCATGGCCCTCGGTTATGCTCTCTCCGAAGAGCTGCTATTTGAAGGAAAAACAGGAAAACCGCTCAACAACAACCTGCTGGATTATAAACTGCCTACCATCCTGGATACCCCGGAAATACAGGTAGATTTTGTAGAAACTTATGAACCGACAGGACCTTACGGCAACAAGTCCCTGGGAGAACCACCGACTATATCACCGGCGCCGGCCATCCGCAACGCCATACTTGATGCAACGGGAGTGGCTATCAACAGGATACCGATCCGGCCCCAGATTGCATTTGAACATTTCAAGGCCGCCGGCCTTATTCAAGGAGGTGTTCCTGATGTACCGGATCGATGAATATATCGAAGCAGAGTCGATTATCGAAGTGCTAAAGCTGCTTTCAGAAAAACCGGAGCGGAAAATTATTGCCGGTGGAACCGACCTGCTGATTGATATGCGGAATAACCCCTTAGAGAGTGTCCGGCTGATCAGTATTCGCAATATCAACCCCCTCTATACGATCAACCGGCTCGATAACGGCAGCATAAGCATCGGTCCCATGGTAACTTTCAGCAGACTGGCCAACCATCCACTGATCAGAGAAAATTTGCCACTGTTAGTTGAGGCGGCTATGTCTATCGGCGGGCCTCAGCTTCGTGAAATGGCAACAATCGGCGGCAATCTATGCAACGGCGTCCCTTCTGCAGACAGCGCTCCGGCCCTCCTGGTCTATGAGGCAAAACTTCTCCTGCAATCACAGGATGCTGAACGGACGGTACCTGTCAAGGATTTTTATCATGGGCCTGGTCAGACCGATCTGCGCCCCGGTGAACTGTTGACAGCGATTCACATCGACGAAGATGCTTATACCGGATTCAGCGGTACATATATCAAGTTTGCTCCACGAAAAGCGATGGACCTGGCCATTATCGGTGTTGCTGTCGCCTGCCGCCTGGATAAACAACAAAACTTTGAAAAGGTCCGAATCGGATTGGGTGTAGCTGGGCCAACACCTCTACGCTGCCCCCGGGCCGAATCACTCGCTTGCGGAAATCAGGTCTCGGCAGAAATGATTAAGCAAATCGGCAGTATGACCTTGGAAGAAACCAGTCCCAGATCCTCATGGCGGGCATCCGCCGAGTACCGCCGCCATCTGATCCGGGAGCTGACAATCAGAGCTCTTAAAACTGCTGTATCCCGGGCAGGAGGTAATAATAATGCTTAAAAAAATCAGATTATCCGTAAACGGTAAAACAGCCGATTTTGAAATTGATACAGGTGAAACGCTTTTAGAAGTGCTCAGGAAAAGGTTGCACCTTACCGGCGCCAAGGAGGGCTGCGGAGCAGGAGAATGCGGTGCTTGCACTGTACTTGTCGATGGCACCCCGATTAATTCATGTCTCTACCTTGGAGTGTGGGCTGATGGCAGGGATATTGTAACTATCGAAGGAATTGCCCGGGACGGAGAACTATCCAAAGTACAAAAAACCTTTATCAGCGAAGGGGCAGTGCAGTGTGGATTTTGTACTCCCGGAGTTGTAATTACTGCTACAGCTATGACTGGTAAGAACAAACAATATTCAGCAGAAGAAATCAAAACAGAACTTGCAGGGCATTTTTGTCGCTGCACTGGTTATCAGAATATTATCCGGGCTGTACAAAAAGCCCTGGATGATTAATCGTCGCCGAAAGGAGAAACTGCAAATGGAAATCGACTATAAAGAGATCTTGTGCAGGGCAGAAATCTACAAGCCAGCCATGTCCCAGTTTTTAAGAGAAATGATAGCAATACCTGCCGAAAGCGGCCATGAAGAAAAACGGATAAACAGAATAAAGAAGGAGATGGAAGAGATAGGTTTCGACAGGATCGAAATTGATCCCATGGGTAATATCCTGGGCTATATCGGGCATGGAAAGCATCTTATAGCCATGGATGCCCATATTGATAATGTGGGTGTGGGAGACCGGGCTCTTTGGGAATACGATCCATTGAGTGGATATGAAGACAACGAGATCATTATCGGTCGGGGCGCTTCGGACCAACTGGGCGGAATGGCTTCCCTGGTATACGGCGCCAAAATAATCAGGGACCTTAAACTGGAGGGAGATTATACCCTGTTGGTAACCGGGACAGTCCAGGAAGAGGACTGCGATGGTTTGTGCTGGCAGTATATTATCGGCGAAAGCAAGATCAGGCCTGAACTGGTAATCCTGACCGAACCCACATCATGCCGGATCCACCTGGGACAGAGAGGCCGGATGGAAATAAAGTTGTCGACCCGCGGTTTGAGCTGCCATGGATCAGCTCCTGAGAGGGGCGATAATGCCATTTATAAAATGGCCCCGATCCTGATTGAGCTGAGAGCACTGAACGAGAACCTGGGAGAACATTATTTCCTGGGAAATGGTTCGCTGACCGTATCAGAAATATTTTTCAGCTCACCCTCCCGCTGTGCCGTGGCCGACGGCTGTTCCATCTCCATTGATCGCCGACTGACAATCGGCGAAACCGCCGAGATAGCAATACGCCAGGTCAAAAACCTCCCTGCTGTCAGCGAAGCCGGTGCCGAAGTCGAAATGTATGATTACAGTCAGCCATCTTACACCGGGCTGGTCTATCCGATGGATTCCTACTTTCCCGCCTGGATGATTGAAGAGAGTCACCCTGCTGTATTGACCCTGGTAGATACATTCAACGGCCTGTTTGGACAGGAGCCCCAATTGGACAAATGGACATTTTCAACCAACGGAGTCTCCATTATGGGACAATTCGGCATCCCCTGTGTCGGTTTCGGGCCGGGACATGAAGACCAGGCCCATGCTCCCAACGAAAAAACATGGAAAAACGAAATGGTCAAAGCGGCGGCTATGTACGCCCTTATCCCGACTCTATACAGCCGGAAATATGCCGGTTTAACGGAGCTATAAATCGCCCGAAGGAGTGATCCATATGCAAACTTGTTTTAAAAATAAGCATTTCATAACACTACAGGAATGGACCAGGGAAGAAATCGATACCCTGCTTGAGGTTTCCTATGATCTAAAAAAGAAATTTGCCATGGGGCTCAATACGCCTTATCTCGAAAACAAGACCATGTTTCTCATGTTTTTTGAACAATCAACCAGGACTAGAAATTCCATGGAAGCCGGCATCGCCCAACTTGGCGGTCATGCAAATTATCTTGATACAAGCACTATGCAGATCTCGCACGGTGAAGTGGCAAAAGACACGGCAATTATCTTGTCTCGTTACGGGCATGCTATTGCCTGCCGTAACTGCTTCTGGGAAATCGGAAACAAGTACCTGCGGGAAATGGCCGATAATTCAACAGTGCCGATAATTAATATGCAGTGCGACCTGTACCATCCGCTCCAGGCAATCGCCGATCTGATGACTATGCAGGAGAAGATGGGTGATCTGAAGCGGAAGAAAGTGTCGATAATCTGGACCTACGCCACAAGCCATAAGAAACCGATATCTGTTCCCCTGTCACAGGTCTTGCTGTTTCCCCGCTACGGTATGGACGTCTGGTTGGCCTATCCGAAAGGCTACGAGCTGCCGGACTGGGTCATAGAACAGGCCCGGGGAAATGCTGAAAAAAATGGGGGCACCCTGACTATAACCAATGATATGGATGCAGCCTACGAGGATGCCGATGTTGTAATTCCTAAAAACTGGGGCAGCTGGGTAACCGATCCCGACAACAAAATGGGCAGTGACCTTCTCGAAGCTAACCGGCACTGGATCTGCACTGAAGATAAGATCGCTCTCGGCAAGGAAAATGTTAACTACATGCATGCTCTGCCGGCTGACAGGGGTAAAGAAGTAGTAGATGCAGTAATCGACGGACCTCATTCCATAGTCTACGACGAAGCTGAAAACCGCCTTCACACCTCAAAAGCACTAATGGTCCTTTTGATGGGAGGAAAGTAGATTCATCTTTCTCCAACCCGCTCAAGGATGCGGGCAAGCGCCTTGTCGGATTGCTTAAGGATGTTTCTTTCATCAAGGGTTTGCAGCCTGTCATCATAATAAAGGATATTGCCGTCGACCATGGTCATGTATACATCGGTTGATTTCGTTTCGTACACAAGGCGCCCGTAGATACTTTTTCCTTTAGAGGGCATGTTATGAGGGCGGTTCATCTCCAGCAGAACCAGGTCAGCTTTCATACCCTGTTCAATAGAGCCAATCTCGCCGCTCATATTCATCGCCTTTGCTCCTCCCAGGGTCGCCATCTCAAAAACCTTTTCGGCCGGGAGCGCTGTAGGACCGTGAATCGGTTTCTGAATTAGCGCTGCTGTGCGCATTTCCAGGAAGGGATCCAGATTATTATTGCATGGCGCCCCATCGGCACCGAGAGACAGATTTATACCCATTTCAGACATCTGCACAATCGGAGCGATACCAGACCCCAGCTTCAGGTTCGAAGAAGGACAGTGGGCTACTACCGTTCCACTTCTTCTCAGAATATCCAGTTCCTCATCATTTACCCAGATGCAGTGGGCAAGGATAAGATTATTCCCGGTCAGCCCGATATCATCAAAGTATAGAATATTTCTCCTGCCTAAAATCTCTTCAACCAGGGCAATTTCATCCCTGTTTTCCGAAGCATGAGAGTGGATCATCACCTTGTAACGGCTGGCCAGTTCCCTCACCTGAATGAGCAGTTCTTCGCTGCAGGAAAGCACAAATCGGGGATTGAAGGCATACTGCAGACGGTTATTCGCTCTGCCATGCCATTTTTCAAGCAGTTGAATACTCTTGGTCAGTGAGTTTTCGGTCGATTCAGAAAGGCCGGCAGGAGTATCATCACCGATATCCATCATACATTTACCACTCATCGCCCTTATTCCGGATTCAATTATGGCTTCGAAGAGCGTTTCAGTATGATTTACTGTAGCCATGTCAACGATGGATGTTGTCCCGCCTCTTAATAATTCAGCAATTCCAAGCATCGCCGAATAGTAAATACTATCTGCATCATGGGCAGCTTCAAGCGGCCAGATCTTCTTGCGAAGCCAATCGAGCAATGATAAATCATCAGCCTGACCCCTGAAGAGAGCCTGGACCAAATGAATATGGGTCTGGATCAGGCCTGGTATAAGAACCCTTCCACAACAATCGACGACCCTATCAGCATGATCATCAACAGCATTAACCTCTTTTATCCTGTCATCCTCAATCAGTAAATTGCCTTTTATTATTCGCCTTTCCCGATCCATGGTCACAATTACGGCATCTCGAAAGAGCACTGAAGACATAGGATCAATCCTTTCCTGCGCTCAAATTTCTCCACCCAATTACTAATTATAACATGCTGTTCATCCTATGTTATCTCTGCCCATTTTGCCCGGTCATAAAAGTTCATTATCTATGATATTATTAATATATACAGGTTGCTTTGTAAAAAATAGTTACAGGTACTGCCAATATATTATAAAAGAAGAAAGTGAATGATTTATAGATGGACTCCAGCATAAACAAGAAAATTGACGTAGCAATTTTAGCTGCCCGCCAGGCCGGCAAGATTATCCTGGAAAAGCTGGGAAACACGCCTTTTTCTGATAAAGCAAAAAGCAACCTGGTTACGGAAGCTGATCTAACAGCACAGAAAACAATAACTGACTGCATTCGGAAACATTTTCCCACACACGGTATATTTGCCGAGGAAGAGGATTTATTGTTAAACAAAGGCGCTGAAGACCTATGGATAATCGATCCGCTCGATGGAACAAATAATTTTGCCCATACCATCCCTCATTTCAGCATTTCGATTGCGTATACCAGGACGGGTCAGGTTGTCGCCGGCGTAATCTTTGATCCTAACCGGGATGAAATGTTTACCGCAGTAAAAGGCAGCGGCGCTTTTCTGAACGGCACTTCCATCAGCGTCTCAGAAGCTCGATCCCTCCAGGAAGCGATAATCGCTACAGGTTTTTATTACGACCGGGATTTAATGATGCGCAAAACACTGGAGAGTATAGAAAAACTTTTTGAAGCCAATATTCACGGCATACGCCGCTTCGGCAGCGCTGCTCTCGATTTATGCTGGGTTGCCTGCGGGCGATTTGATGCCTATTTTGAATATAAGCTTTCCCCCTGGGATTTTGCGGCTGGAATGCTGATTCTTGAAGAAGCCGGTGGAAAATGTACTGATCACATGGGTAACCTGCTTGATTTGAAAAGCAAGGGAATTGCTGTATCAAATAGCCAGTTCCACCAGGAGTTTTTGAATATAATTAGATGGAATTAAATCATCTGAGCTAGCCATCTTACATTAATTTCAATTAATGATTTGAATTGATAGATCACTTGAAAGATGCTATCATATATGCTATCATTAGCGTATGATTATAACAGTTGATACCAATGTTATTTATCAGGCATTATACAGTAACAAGGGAGCTTCTCACCAAATTCTGAAATTGATAAGAGATGAGAAGGTTCAGTTGGCCCTTTCAGTTCCGGTCTTTCTCGAATATTGTGAGGTTTTGCAAAGAAATAAGACTTTGATTGAAACCGGACTGAGTATAGAAAACATCCAAGCAATATTAGATCTGCTGGCTTTAACTGGTCTAGAAAAGCGAATATCATTTTTATTTAGGCCAAACCTTTTTGATGAGACTGACAACAAGTTTATTGAATTAGCATTAGCTAGTCAGAGTGAATATTTAATTACGGCAAATGTAAAACATTATAAATCAAACAATGAACTTCATTATTACCGGTTAAGAGTCGTTACTCCCGGAGATTTTATTAAACTGTGGAGGCAAAATGATGAGTAAAGCGAGTGTAATTACGGTCCGTATACCTGAAGATCTCAAGACCAGAATTGAAAAAATCGCAAAAAACCAGGGAATTTCAATGAACCAATTCGCTTTATATGCTCTTACCAAAGAAGCAGGAGAACTGGAAGCAAACGATTTCTTTAAGCAATTTTTAAAGAATAAGAAGAAAGATGATATATACGAAGCGTTTAATGCTGCTATGTTAGCTGTTCAAAAACGGCCGGTTCCGGATTGGGATGAATAGAATCACTCCTTTAGGTTAAAGGGATTTATCTTTCCTTCTCAAAAACCAGGTATACCCAGGACATAAAAAAGCCGGACTCCCCACCCCCGCCGCTGTTTAACTGGGTGAAGGTCCAGCCCTGTTCGGCCATGCTGTTTATTACCGCTTCAATCTTATCTTCATCGACCGGCCGGTTATATTCTTCCAGGCTCAGAACCTGATACTTTTTCACAGTCCTTTCCTCCCGGATTAACAATATTTTGTTAATTGATATTTTCAATAAAATCTGCGGAAAACCTGCCTGATTATAAATATCAAAGTTTCTCTGACCAATAAAAATATGCTAAAATTCTTAGGTAGACTTATATGACTCGCTACCATTAAATTAAGCTTGGAGTAATTATGGCCAAGGTGCTAAAAAAAATACTATGGGTTATCCTGCTGACTATTCTGCTGTTAGCCGTCCCCAGGCTTTCAGGTTTAGTCGCCAACCTTTTTGACTATCAGTCTATCGACCCTGACGGCTCTTACGCATGGGTATCGGTGCACCATATCGTTCAAGCTCTGATCTTCCTTATCATTATCTACGTTACAGGTAAATTTAAACCTCTTGATTTCGGATTCAGTTGGGGCGACAGGGTAATCGGTAAAAAATTAGTTCATAAATTTATTCTCTACTTCAGCATATACACAGTTGGGGCTTTTGCAACATCTGTACTGACCAATTCATTCCAGCCTTTTGCATATCCACTTACTGCCGTTAACATATCAGGCCAACTGGGCTTCCAGCTGTTACTTTCCGGACCATCCGAGGAACTGATCTTCAGAGCATTTGCAATCACCGTTCTTGCCCTCTTTGTTAAAACAAGGCTATTCAACGGCAGAGTAAGTGTGGCCAATATCATCGCCGCCTTTATATTCGGCCTGGCCCACGTAGGCTTTTCATTCTCGCCATTCGAGTTAACCTATAGCCCATTTCAGGTGATCTTCTCTTTCACCCTGGGCCTCTTTTACGGCGACTGTTACGAAAAAACCGGCAGTATGTATTACCCGATGATCATGCACAGCTTTAGTAATGTGATAATGGTCGGGGTAACCATTATCCTATCGTTTATCCTGCTCTAAGAACCAAATTGCTCAGGAGGAGTCAGAAATGGAAAATGTAATAATCCGCAGCGCCACGGGGCAGGATTTTCCTGAGATAGTCGAACTGAATGCCAGTGAAGTGGAATACACCAGCGTAATGGATGAAGAGAGGCTTCGCCACCTGCACTCCCTTTCTGCCTATCACAAGGTGGCGGTTGTCGACGGTAATATTGCCGCTTTTATCCTGGTTATGAAAGACGGCGTGCCTTATCGCAATGATAACTATGAATGGCACACGGCGAGACATCAAAAATTTCTCTATATCGACCGGATCGTGGTTGATCAAAAATACCAGGGCCAAAAAATCGGTTCTTTACTGTACAAAGACCTATTTGATTATGCCCGCAAACACAATATCCCGCTGGTCTGCTGTGAGATCAATTCCATTCCGCCCAACAAACCATCCCAGGCTTTTCACGCCAGGCACGGCTTTCGGGAAACGGGCAGCCAATGGATCTGCAATGGAGAGAAAAAAGTATCCATGCAGGTAGCTAACCTGGAAGAGTAAAGCAGAAACAAACAATTTAACAGTCGGGATGTCGACCCTTTATCCCCATATTTTCTCTTACCTTGAGCAGCTTCTCCACTTCCCCCGGTGATAGTTCCTGCTCGCCACCAAGAAAACGTGCATAGAGGCTTATTTTTGCAAAATGCTCGACACTTTCCATCTTGTAGAAAGCACTGAATAGGTCATCACCCATGGTGAGTACTCCGTGGTTTTCCAGCAGCAGAGCGTCATGTTTCTCCAGGTGCGGCCGGATATTATCGGGAACTTCTTCCGTTGAGGGGGTTCCGTACTTGACCAGCGGAATGCTTCCCAGGGTAATTATTATCTCAGGCAGCACAGACTTATCAAGAGGGTGGCCGGCTACGGCGAAGGCTGTTGCTAACGGCGGATGGGCATGCAGCACGGCATTGACATCCGAACGCATCCTGTAAACCTCAAGGTGCATTTTCAACTCCGATGAGGGATTTAAATCGCCCGCTATTTTACAGCCATCAAGGTCTACTTTAACGAGCATTTCCGGACTCATGTAACCCTTGCTCACCCCTGTCGGGGTAGTCAGTATCTCGCTATCGGTAAGACGCACACTGATATTGCCGTCATTGGCGGCAACGAAGCCCTTCTCGTAAATACGCCTGCCTACCTCGACTATCTCTTTCCTGGCCTGTTCTTCCCGTACCAATTGGATACCCCCTTAGTTGTCAACAACCCCGTCCCCCTGACAATACTTGCATCTGATCATATAATACCAATAACTGGTTTGACAAGCAAATTTAGTATATGTTAAATTAACTATCCTGAAGAAACCGGGACCACTGACGGCACACGAACGCGCCCTGATGGAAACCCACACCTTAAAAGGGGCTCAGTATATCAGTTACCAGCAGAATATACCGAAGCTGACCATGATCGCCGCCCTGGAGCACCATATTAAATACGACGGTTCAGGTTACCCCCTGATCAAGCCGAACTGGCAGCCCAACATTGCCAGCCAGATGGTCTGCATCGCCGACGTCTATGACGCCATGCGCAGCAAACGGCCTTACCAGGAAGCAATGAAGTACGATAAGATCAAAGCAATCCTCCAGACCGGCCGTGGTACTACCTACAATCCCAGGCTGGTCGAAAATTTCCTGGCGATGATCGAGCGTTAAAGTGTATACTTTAAGACGGAATTTGAGCAAGCGGGTAACCAAACATACCTGAAAAAAGGAAGCTAAAGCGGTGGCACATCATTGATTACGGCAAATATTTATGAATTACTGCAGATATAAAGGGTTGAAAATCATCAAGGCGGTTATTAATAATATTGAGGATTTCTTCTGTATCCACCCGGTTGTACAAATGAATAACCCTATTTCTGAACCTGGCCATATTTTTATAAACTTCAGCCATATCATCTGAAATCAACCCATTTTTAGCAGCCAACTCGACAATTTCAACATATGTTTTGGCCAATCCCCAACCTTCACGGGCTATTATGTGGGCACAAATATCTAGCATAGATTCAATAGCAACTTGAAGCATGTGAATAGCTGCATCCTCATAAAAAGGCTCTGAAGTAAAACGGCTTTTATCCATACCTTTAAACTGCTCGAGCAGGTTAACCTTTTCCCGGATATAATGCAGTTTTTGCCTTATCTTTTCTCGATCAACAGTCATAGGTACTCCTTTTTCAGGCTGTAGTCATAATCTTCATTGAACAGGCGCAAATCCGGTTCAAAATCACTATATTTCAAAATTACTGATTCAATAAAATCAGCAAGTAACACTGCGTCAGCACAGTACAAAAGTCTGCCGCTATCTAAAACTTTCATTTGTAAGGTAACCGGCGCTTTCTTCAGGTTAACCAGGTTAATATCATCACTATTGCCCAGATCATTCAGCTTTGACATTATATTTAATTCTTCATTGAAATCGAAATCTGATGCTGGCATGGGAAGTATGGCTAAATCAACATCAGAAAAAACAGTCTGATACTCAGTACCATGTGAACCATAAAGATAAAAAGCGATTATATCTCCACGGCTTTCAATATACCGAACCATATCATCAATTTGTGCTTTGTTTAAATTAATCATACCCGGTTTACCAAGCCTGACCATTCTATTCACCAGCTTCCTGATCCTGTCATTTATCATAATAACACAATTAAATCAGCTAAACTATTTTTAAACAGATCCTATCAAGGTATTAACTAAAGATCTCCCTCCAGTTTTGAGAGATGTTTTTTATCGAATGTATATATAGCTGCAGGACCTATCAATGCAGCATATGCAGCCAGAAAAGCATCAATAAAATCGACATTTTCTCCTACATAATCACCTATAGCTTTCCTGACTACTTCTAAACTTTCAACCTGCAAACCTTCTGACTCAAGCAATCCGCCAAAAACAGCGGCTATCTCATTTTTTTCATAGCCATAAAAGCTCTCAAGTGTCCAGATTACCTCTGCAACAGTTAACGGATGAATATGTAAAACTAAATCTCCTTTTTCCGCCTGTTCGAAAAGATTGAAAGAAGCTTCAAAAAGTTTTTCATCATCTTTCAGTAAAAAGTGTAGAATAATATTTGCATCAATCCAGGATCTATTCTTGTTCATCGTATTTAGCCCTTTTTTCCGCTACCAACTGCCTGGTAAGCCTTTCTTCCTCATCAAGCCCGGGATATTCCTTCCTTTTTGGTAAAGCCCCGGCGTACCTCGTTAATGGCCTTGTAATTACAAATTCAACTTCCACCTTTCCATCATCACCCATCTTGAATGTAACCTGATCACCGACTTTCACCCCGGCAGCCTGCCTGATCCTGGCCGGGAGCTGGACCTGGCCTTTACCGGTAATCCTGGAACGTTCAATAATCATTGCCATAGGACCATCTCCTTTATAAGGGATTATATCATTGAAAATTAAGTTTTTCAATGATATTTATTGTTATATGACTTCGTACTCGAACACCTCTTCCAGCTTAACCCCGAAAGCATCAGCAATACGAAAGGCCAGTTCCAGGGAAGGCGCATACTTACCCGCCTCGATGGCGATGATCGTCTGCCTGGAAACCCCGGCTTTTTCTGCAAGCTGCTGCTGGGTCATCTCATCTGCAAAGAACCGCAATTTCCTGATATTATTGGTGATTACAAATTTCTTCTTAGACATTTGTAACGCCCTTTCTGTAAAAATAGAGCTGGGTGAATCCTTCCAGCAGAGAACCGATACTAAAGGATAAGAAGAGGATATTGATCATCACCACCGGTGGATGATACAAAACCAGTGAGATAAGGGCTGCCACAAATCCGATTCCGGCCACGATGAAGCCGACCCGTAACGATTTAAGCTCGATTAGCTTATCCATTTCATCTTCAACCATTTCCAGCTCTATCGTTTTCTCAACTTCCTTATCATCTACTGTGCCATTTTTAAGGTTTTCCCTGATGGCTATAGCGATTGAGAAAAGAATATGAAAGGCAATCTGAATGACGATGGCCGCGGCAACACCAATACCGATGAATACAAGCATGGTTATCGCCCAGGCCCTCAAATCATCGGCAGCCAGCAGACCGGCCTGATACCTTCCGAATGCATAGACGCAGTAGGCAATCAGAACCGCTGCCCCTGAAACTATATTGGTTATTGTTTTATTTACCTGGTAAGTCATAACTGGCACGCTCCCTCAATTCAATGTAACATCTTATAAACATATAGTAATAAATTTTATACTATATGTCAAGTATATTTTACATTATATCTTAAAAAATTATCAACCTGTCCCCAATAACCCCCTTAGAGACCGGATTGCTAAATTTCGGAAAGCACATAGTATTTATCAAAAAGGGATTATTTTGTTTTTATCCAGGAATACGTTAGAATGTTTATATGCGGTATTTACTGTTTTCATGTTTTACCCGGAGGAGGTTAAACCAGGGTGGATAAATTTGATGACAACTATTTTGACAGTGAAGAAAGATCCTTTGAGGAAAAGCAAACTCCCCTGAGAAGATCAAGGGCCGGTAAAGAGGCCAGGCAGAAAAAACGCTGGCTCTTTCCCCTGGCCCTTCTATTAATATTAATTGTTGCTCTAGGCCTGATCTGGTTTGTCGGTACTCAAACCGGCCTTCTCCAAAGGGTATTGGCCAGGTTTGCCCCGGCTGAACAAGAAATGGTGGTTGCCCTTCCCTCGGCTCTTTTTGCCGGACAGGATATTGAAGCGGCCATTGCCCGCGCCCTGGAAATGGAGGGTGTTAATGAAGTAACCCCCGGGGAAGGCGACACCCTGATCTTCAAAATGACTCCCCAGGGGAAAGAGAAACTGCTGGAGGATGCGGAAAAAAAGCTTGTAGCAAAGATTGATGCATTCACAGATCGCCGGCAGAATCCTTTCGTCTATGATCTGTCCTATGACGGTTCATATACAGAATTCTCCCTGGTTATAGATCGGGACCAGGAAGAATTCAGCAGCATTTTGACGAAAGCCTCGGAACTCTTTTTGCTGGCTGCCCATTATCAGCACTTTCAGGCTGCCGGGGATGCTGTCCCGCGGGTAACAATGACTATAGAAGATATGAGCGAAAGCGTAATCCGGGAGAGGCTGGTCTACCCCGGTGATTTAACCCGCATAGCAGCCCTTTTGGAAAGCCCGGAAGAAGTGGACGAAAGGCCGCGAACACCGCAAGCCGGTGACAAAGTTGTAGTCAATACCGGCCCGGATAATCTTAACTTAAGGAGCGGTCCGGAAATTACCTACCTGATAATCGATATTCTCAGTTCGGGAACAATCCTCGATGTTGTTGACACCCAGGGCCAATGGCTTAAAGTGATCACTCCCGGGCAGAAAGAAGGCTGGGTCCACGGCAACTATGTGGAACTCGTTGAAGGAGACAGTTAATCTTGTCGGCAACATTAATTCAGAGGCCCTTGACTAATTCCGGTTATTTCCTTACAATTAAGTAAGGAAATGAATCCTTACCTGGAGGGTTAAATAAATGTATAGGGTTAAAATAACTGCTAAGGGGCAGCTTACTGTTCCCAAACAGCTACGTGAAGCTCTTGGCCTCGCTAAAGGCGATTACCTGTTAATCAAAGAAACAGCCGGAGAATATACTATTGAAAAAGAAGTTGACATCAACAGGTTTGACCACTTTGTAGGCTTACTGGGACAGTCAAAAAGCAGTGATTTAATTGTAAGGGAATTGCGCGGAGAATGACAGCGGCCATTGATACAAATATACTTTTTGACATTCTGCTGCCCGATCAAAAACACCTGGAAAGCTCCCTGAATCTGCTTAAAAAAACAGGCCGCAACCACAGCCTGATTATATCGGAAGTGGTATTCGGCGAGCTGGCCAGCCAATTTGATGATAGGGCAGTTTTAACTGATTTATTGCAGAGTACCGGTATCAATTTGATTAGTTCCGGACCCGATGCTCTGTGGGAAGCATCGAGGGCTTGGCGGGATTATACAGATAACCGTACGCCTGAACTGCGGTGCGCCGGCTGCGGTAGCCGGGAGATCATCACTTGCCCAAAATGTCTAGAAACAATCACTTGCCGGCAGCATATCATTTCTGATTTTTTAATTGGCGGTCATGCTTTTACCCTTGCCGGTACTCTGCTAACCCGTGATCGGGGTTTTTACAAACGCTATTTTCCCCACTTGCAGGTTCTATCCTCAATGTAGTCGTCCGGCCCAGATAAGTTAACAAACTGTACTCTGATTATTTTCTTATTAACTTATTGCCTGTGGTCCATGCCAAATTACTTTGAACCCGGTTGCTCGAAAAGAATTATTTTATAAAGTCCTTTCGAAAAATGAAGCTACCTTTTTAGCCATTATATCCTCGCGGCCGAACCAGAAATGATCTACTCCCTGCACAATTTCAACCTCTCCGGGAGGGGTCATTTTTTCCGCCTCCCCGATCAAAAGTTCAGTCTGGACAACATGGTCCATTGTGCCGCAGATAAAATAAGATGGTTTATTAAAACCGTTCAACAAATCCGCGGTCAGCACGGGTGATACAGCAGCAACAGCCCGGATCAGATCGATATTCTTTGCTGCAGCTAAGGCCACCATACCGCCAAAAGAATAACCCATAACCCCCAAGTAGTTCCGGTCAACTTCCGGCAATCCTGCCACTGTTTCCACCGCAGCCCACAGGTCATCCTTTTCACCCCGGCCGTCATCAAATTCACCCTCGCTTAAACCGACACCCCTGAAATTAAACCGCAGGGTAATAAACCCCCGCTTAACCAGAGTCTGGCTCACCGCCACCACCACATTGTTCTGCAAATTCCCCCCGTACAGCGGATGAGGATGGCAGAGAACAACTGCCGGCGCCTTTTCTACGCCGGCAGGCGGCATCTGAATTACCCCTTCAAGCTTCAGTTCACCACTCCGGATAGTCTGGGGTAAATCGGGCATCATCATTCCTCCAAAGTTTGCAGCTGCTCATCGGCTTTAAAGATTACTATTCACTTTTCCAACAACAAGTTCCTTCTGCATACCTGCAGGAATTTATCACCATTTAGTTGAAGAAATTAAAATGATGAAGGTTTTCCACCACAAGGTAGTGGACCAACCCACAAAAGTTAATCAACAGTACTCTGAGTAATTTGTGATTAACTTATAAGGAGAATCAATTATGCAATATCGTAAATTCGGTAAACTCGATTTCAAAGTATCCGCTCTCGGCTTCGGCGCCATGCGCCTTCCTGTCAAAGAGCACAAAGTTGACGAACCGGAAGCGATTAAAATGATCCGCTATGCCATCGACCACGGCGTAAACTACGTCGACACAGCCTATGCCTATCACGATGGTGACAGCGAACTGGTTGTCGGCAAAGCATTAAAGGATGGATACCGGGAAAAGGTAAAACTGGCTACCAAAATGCCCGTCTGGAAAGTTGAAACGGCCGCCGATTTTGACCTTTACCTGAACGAACAACTGAGCAAACTGCAGGTGGATCAACTTGATTTCTACCTGCTGCACAGTATGAATAAAAATAACTGGCCCAGGATTCGCGATCTCGGCATCATTGAATGGTTTGACAAAGCCATGGCCGACGGACGTATCCGCTACCCGGCATTCTCCTTCCACGGCGAACTTGAAACCTTTAAGGAGATCATCGACTCCTACCCCTGGCCCATGTGCCTGATCCAGTATAACTACATGGATATAGAAAACCAGGCCGGCACAGCAGGCCTGCGCTATGCAGCCGAAAAAGGGACCGCTGTGGCCATCATGGAACCCCTGCTCGGCGGCAACCTGGCCATCCCGCCCGCCTCGATCGAACCGATTTGGGATAAAGCACAAAGAAAACGAAATCCCGTTGAATGGGCCCTGCAGTGGCTCTGGAACCAGCCGGAAGTAGCGGTTGTCCTAAGCGGAATGAGCACCCTGGAGCAGGTTAAAGATAATATTAGCTACGCCGGCCGCTCGGAGATTGGCGTTCTTACTCCCGCAGAACTGGCCATTTTCGATGAAGTGAGAACCCGATACGAGGAGTTGACCACCATACCCTGCACCGACTGCGGATACTGCATGCCCTGCCCACAGAACGTTGACATTCCCCAGAACATTGCCAACTACAACAACGGCATCATGTTTGACCAGTATGACACCTCCCGGGGTAAATATAAATGGTGGAAGCATGTTTACGACAGCAACGGATTTTTACAGCAGGATATCCGCGCCGCCAACTGTATATCCTGCGGGGAATGTGAGGAGAAATGCCCCCAGGGAATACCGATCAGCCGCTGGATGCCGGTCATTCACGAGGTCTTTGATCAGAAGAAACCCTTTGTGAAGAAGCTGGACGAACAGGAATAAATTATAACTGTAGCAATATGCAATATAATGTTGTATATTGCTACTACTTTTGATATCATAAGAATGTATTCCAGATAATTTTGGGAGGCCTTAAAAATGTCTACAGCGATTAGAATTTCTGATAAGTTGGCCGAGGAAGCAAAAAAATACAGCGCAGTTGAACACCGTTCTATAACCGGGCAAATCGAATACTGGGCTATGCTCGGTAAAAATATCGAAGAAAACCCTGATTTAACCTTCATTTTGGTTAAAGAAATTTTGCTTGGCATCGAAGAACTCGAAAAAGGTGATAAAACCGAATACCACTTCGGGTAAAGCACATGAAAGTATATCAATCAAGATCTTTTGCCCAAAAAGTGAAGAAATTTTCCCACACCGATAAAAAAGAACTGGACTCCGTGATAAAAAACATCATCAAGAATCCAGATTTAGGCGTCGAAAAGAAAGGTGATTTAAAAGGTGTCTTTGTCCACAAGTTCGACTTACATAACCACAAGTACCTGTTAACTTATCGCCTGGTTGAAAAACAAAACCTGGAACTAATTGTGATCGGGCGTATGAAAACTGCTACATTGAATTAGATCCCCTGTCCCCAAAACTTACTTGATGGTATAATTAAATAGCCAGCATATTTTGGCGATTGCCACAAAAGCCTATATTGCATTAACCAGTGAGGGGTTGGCTTTGGAAAAATTTGCCCTGCTCTTAGAGGCCTGCGATACCATAAAAACTGGTGTTATTGTTATAGATAACCTCGGTAAAGTAGTGGCAATCAATGAGACTGCCACCAACGAGTTCTGGCCTAAGCCGAAAAACCCGGTAGGGCT